>DAOVVQ010000042.1 GCA_030637065.1 Planctomycetota bacterium | reverse complement strand
GCCGAAGCGTCGAATACCGCATATCCGATTGTTGATGTCAGCGAATCCTCAGCGACATGTGCCAGAGCGTCCTTTCGCATGACATTATAGGTAGGATTGGCTGCAAAGCTTTCAATTTGACCGACAGTGGTTTGGACCCCAACGGCATATTCATATTCCGCCGTGCTCGGCGAAACGCCATGGTCGATCCACGCCAGGGCCGCATCTCCGTTGCCGAGTTCAACGCCGTTTGGCTTGGGAGATTGCTGGAACTGCTTGCGTATCTTCAGCGAATTGCGGTCAGCAACATAGTACCCATTGCCAAAAGCATCCATCAGCCATACCGCGCCGCTACCGCTATAATCACGCGTATAGGGAAAGCTCGTAACCGGCGATGGGGAGTTGTCATAAATTGCCTCCGACGGCGCCGGCAATATCCCCTGGAATAGCGTCGTCTCGACCGCCCCGCTTCCGCTGGTTTCACTGATGTCCGAACCCAGGCATACGATAATATCATCGAAGAAAAAGAAGCTCTTTTTGGCGCTCAGATCCAGCCCGTATAAGTCGTCATGCAGCGACATGGCAAACAGCCCGTTGTCTTCATTCAGGCTAAGGCCGCCTACGAAACCTTCATCCGTGAAATACCGGTCATCTTTCGCTGCAAGATCGTAATGATCTGAAGAGACAGACGTTGTGCCCGGGTAACGATTCCAATCCCATCCCCTCTCCAGATCATACCCGGCGGCCAATCTGCCCTCTGACGGTATTATCTGCAGTCCGCCGCTGCTTTGATTCCAGCCGGGTTTATTCGTGGATTTCGAAGATTCATAGTTCAGGACATACCTGCTCCAGCCTTTAACACTCGACATCCATTCTTCTCGTCGCTGGACCATAAGCGCTGCCCAGTTCCACGACCAGTTGCCGGTGGCTGTAACTTCCGGTGCGATCGGCAAAGCATTGACCTGCTCCATTAATTCGATGGCGCCGAGCGTATTTACCCACATCTTGCTGGCTGTAGTTGACGAATCGGACCACATATCAATCACGGCGGGATGGCTCGTATCATAAAGACGTTTGAAAACAGCCGCCATCTCCGAAGTGCTCGGATCGGATTCGGCCAGTGCCAAATAGGCATAAGCAGGCAGTGTCTCGATCAGAGAATCGAAATTTTTCCCGCCGGTCCTGCCCCCGATACCGATGTTATGATCGTATTTGTTCACATACAGCCTATATGACAACAGCCACTGCCTTACAGACTCCATCGCTTCGCTATCAACTGCAAACTCGGTCTCGCTTAGCAGATAAACCGTAAGAGCCGCCGCGTGTAACGCATGTGGAACATAGGAATGCGACTGGATACCCAAATGATGATAACCCACATAATCCGGCTTGACAGTTCCCGCCCACCCGCCGGTGGGACCATAGGCATTGCCAAGCCACTCGACAAAGTTCTGCATATCGCGGACCTTTTCAGGGCTGTCATCCATTAGCAGGATACGCACCAGACGCGGAATCTCGATGCTCATGAACCGGTCCGCCGTCGTGCCTGCATGTTCGAACGGACGCAGATATACCTCGCCGAATTCCGAGTACCAGCCAAGCGACCCGGCAACATAGTCCTTCTGCACGCCCGAAAGTTCATCCCACATCAGGAAGACGCCGCTTAGCCAGCCGGCAATATTATTCTGCTGGTGATCCAGTGACCCCATTGCGCTGCCCTGGGCCCAACCCTGATCGTGCATGTGATCGAGACCGGCCAGGAACTTATCACGGCTTAGCACATTTCCCCTGAGAACATAATCCAGCGCCAATGGAAACAGGACATCTTCGCCGAAATCGTCCGCTACCTGAGGTGAATGCTCAGAGTTTCTGCAGAAAAGCCCCACACCGGTCACACTATTGCTGTCATAAACTATATTATACGAATCGTATAGTGCCAGGCGATTATCGATCCGCCTTTCCAGCGAATGCTTTCTTGCGATCATGGCGTCACTGTCACCTGGACCGGGCAAAAGCCCCCCGTCCGCAACCAGAAAAGCCAGGTACCGTCGCTTGATCTCGCCAAAAGCAGCGGACTGCGAAGGCGTCACTGTCGCCGGTGCAACATCATTAGGCTCCTGTTGACTCCATTTATATGTATGCTGCCAATGATCCGTCAGACTCTGATGCCCGGCATTAACGAAAGGTACCTGGTAATCACGCGATCTGTCACTCGCAATGCTGTCAGCCAATTCGAAAAGATCGAGATAAATATCCCCTCCGCCGACCAAAGGCGTTTCGATATAAATCACATCCATTGCCGTATCGCCTGTCCACGCAGGATTTGCGGCGTCCTCGCTGAAGTGCATCCACGCCGCCCGCCAGCCCGTGAAATTCAGTCCAAACGTGAAGCTATACCGCGACAAACCCGCCCCAACTTCCGACTCTGCCCCGATATAAAATGTCAATTCATCTTCTATGGCGGTTTCGTTATAGATCCACAGCTTTATCCCCTCAGCAACTGCCAGATTCGTCGGGTCATTCAAGCGAGCCGTCGAACCGGCAACCCAACTCCACTTAAGCGAATCGGTCCCTTCCTTGAAATGCGAAGGAGAGGTGCTCAATATGCCGCCGCCGACAGTGCTCCATTCGGCTGGGACGCCACCCTCGAATGTATACGTAACCTGACCGAAGGCCAGAGGGGCCATGCAGAGAACGAAACAACAGATCGCTCTTAGCGACATCCGGGAATATGAAAAAGTCATCTTACTCATTAAGGATTTACCTCCGTTAGCCATCTCTCAACGACTATCTTAACATCATTGGGGTCAACCGACCCGCTTATGTTCAAATCCGCACCTGCGCACCACAGCGGCCCGGCACATCCGTCCATAAAGTGCGCCGAAATAACCGCAAAGTCCGCATAATCAATATCGCCATCGTCGTTGATATCTGCATTCTCAGCCGGGGTTATGTCCGCGGAATACATATACAATCCAGCATCCCAGGCGTTTGCACACAATCTCCCGGTTGAACTTACCGTAACGTGCCTGATCTGGAACCACTGGGGCAGACTTGTGCCGCTGTGGATATCGGTCCAGGTTATGCCGCCGTCAGTAGACTTGTAGATGGCTGCTTTGGTGTTTCCCTCCGGGTAGTCGTGGTTCAAATTGTCCATCTCACCCCAGTCCCCCAAGACATTCTTGACATTGCTGCTTTTACTGGCATAAACCACATTTTCACATCCCTCACGCGGATCGAAGAAGACAGATCCCATCCATGGAACCGGGTCAACCTTGTTGTAATGAGCACTGTTTACCAGCCCGGTGTCCCGAACTGTCCAGGTGCCTCCGCTAACACCGTCCGTTTCACTCTCGGCAACATACTCGTAAATGCCGCTGCGTCCGGCAATCAGCACCCGGATCTGATTTCCGGCAGTGCTCGAATTGCAATCGGCCCGCGGGTCAATGGATACAGCATAACTCGCCCCGTTCCGGATATTGAGCTGTTGACTACCGCCACCACGGAGCTGCTTGGTCTCCTTTGGTATGGCAGGGAGCGCAATCCAAATATCTCCCTTGTCTTTTGAAAAGTAGAGTGTGTAGGATGCGGTGAGACTTATACTCTTATCCGATCCAAGCAAATGGCTGTTATTGCCGGCTGACATTGCCTTTACATAGTACGTAAGCGTGCTCCAGTTTATACCGCCGTCGGAGCTTCTAAAATTACCGGCATAGACATAGTTCGGATCCGAAGAGTTCCAATAACATGTGCCTGACCAATTATCAAGTTTGCTTCCGGTATCGATCCAGGAGAGCCCCCCGTCGATGGACCGCACGATGAAGGAAGCTCCGCTATAAATGCCTACCACCTCATTCGGGTCCGACGGATTGAGGGCAACCCCCAGTCCGACATGCGTCTTTGAGGCCTTTACTCCGTAATCAACAGCAGAGGTGCTCAGGGCGTCGAGGGTGGTGTCATTTTCGTAGGTGGCGCCTCTCCATGAAAGACCGCCATCATGTGATGTTATGAAACCATACTCACCCAGACCTGCGGCCATGTCATTGTCGTTATTGCAGACCGACACCTGGCGAACCTCCTTGGTGCCTGTTCCATACCCATAAGGCATGAATGTGGCGCCGCCGTCGGTACTGTGCAGCAGGGTGGTGTTATGATTGGAGGTGTACCAGTAGACATCGTCCACATCGCCCGGCTCGAAGCCCACACGAGGACCTTTTACACTGTGGAACTTATTCTGCATCCAACTCTGCTCAGGATTACTGGAGTTGTAGAAATGATAGTCTATAGGATTGAAAGTTGGCAAATGAACCCTGTTTCCAGTGGTTCCCCGTGGCTTGCCGCTCCAGGTGACGCCGCCGTCGGTGGAATAAACCAATGCATACTCCAACTTCGCATCGTTTTGGAGCACTATATGGTCTTCGTTGGCCGGATTGATGAAGACATATCCAAAGCTATGGTTGTTAATGTCAGATCTCTGAAGTTCCATGTTTTCACTATCGACTGTTGAACCGCTCATCACGTACCGATATACATACGAAGCGCTGCCCTTAGAGTCACCTGAGGTACCTGATAAGCTGCGCAGTATCCAAACTTCAGTCAGATCGCCTGGATTTACCTGCACATCTATGAAATCGGTATAAGCAGTGATCCTGGTCCTGGTGTATGAGCCGCTGGCGGAGATAACAAACTGCCACAACTCTCCATCCTCGGCCTCAACCGGGAGCCTTCTCGTATCACGGTCGATGGGTGTCGGTACGGTCCCGTCCACGTGGGCAGGCATCGTATCGCCGACGATTGCATACAGGATCGTATTGCTGCCGTCAACTACAGCGCTTAGCGTCTTGATGAATTTACCGGTAAATTCGATCACGGACCAGCTGGAGCCGCCGTCAGTCGAACGCACCAGGCCTTCGGTATAGGAGCCGTAATAGATATGGTCGCTTCTGGAGCTGTGCGGGTCTTCCAAAATCCTGCAATGGCCCCACGGTCTGGTCGCCGGCATGTAATGGCCATTGGGAACCGACTTGATATGCGTGTAGGAGTCGCCGCCGTCGGTGGTCTTCCAGATACCATTGATCTGGTCATCAGGGACATGGTCCTCCCCATATGGCTCAGTCCATATCAGATAGGCCGTATTTGCATCGTGCGTGCTGAAGCCCATAGCAGCGGTTCCAGTGAAGCTTTTGCTGGGTATCGGCTTAAACTCTCGTCCGTTGGAATCTGGATGCGAGTAGTGCCCGCTGCCCATGTTAGCGAAGACGAACTTAAAATCCCCGTCCAATGGAGATACGTGGAATCCCGGCATCCATTGTACACGGTCGGTGCCCTGTCGGGGCGGATAGCTCGGATCGGCCTTATGCCCCGGCCCGGGAAAGCTGTTGCGGGTCCACTGCCCACCAAAAGCAACAGATGTCACCAGCAGCACAACTGTTATTAAACCAGGATATTGCTTCATCCTACTGTCCTTCATTAAGGCAAATCAACCCATATCTCGGCAAGGGTCCTTATATCATTGGGGTCAACCGACCCGCCTGCATCCAGATCCGCACCTGCGCACCATCCCGGGGCGACACAACCCTGCCGAAAGTTCGCCGAAATAGCCGCAAAGTCCGCATAGTCTATCTTGCTGTCGTCATTTATGTCAGGGGAATTCGCGGGGCCCAGTTCGATGATCTCCACAGCCGACAGCGACGGTGCCGCCCCGCTCTGGGCAACCAGTTCGATAGTCATCTCTCCGGCTGCCTCGATCAGGTCAAAGGCCTTAACCAGGGCGATATTGCCTCCACCGGCCTGGTCTGCTATGTCGAAGTCATCTAAGACCTTCGTCCCCTGGATTTTCACGTCGAAAACACGCTGACCTGACGCCAGGCCACCGGTCTCGGCGAAATGCAGCGAAACCTGGTAAGTATGCGGCTCGCCATCGGAAAGAGGCACTGTCAGATTTAGAGCACCCTCGCCTCCGGAGGTGTAAAGCCAGGGTTTGCCGGTTGCGCCGATCGGCAGCGAATCGGAATTATAGCGATACTGTTTTGTCGCACCGGTCATTGACATTGGCAGTTGGTAGTAAACATAAGAGTTTACCGGCGATGTCGGGCTCGGAAACGCCATCCACATCCTGCCATCCGACGAACGACGGTCGCCGACGGCGCCTAAGTTGGCCCTTAGATGTTTGACTCGTTCGCCGGGGATGGGGTCCGGCGATGGAAGCTTCTTTGACCCTGTAAGGCAATGGGAGAAGTGTTCGTTTCTCTCGACCGGATAGAGCGCAAACGAGGTCTTGTAGCTGTACGAGCAGACGCAAACACCGTATGAATCGGGTGAAAGAACAATTCCGCCGGCGGGGATAACGCTGATCCAGCAGTTAGGCCGGGTGCTTGGAATCCAATGGCTGTTGAGAACGTTGTCGGTCTCGACGTAACCGATACTCGCCGAGCGATAGAACATCAGATTGTCACTCGCTGAAACCGCCCCGCAGAAGTTCTTGCCGTAGAACATGTGCGGTTTATCTTCGCCGGTGACCGGATCGGCGACGAATTTTTCCTGACCCGTCTCGAGGTCGAAGGTTCGATTGGCATAGATCGTATCGTCGACAACCACGGTCTGCGAGATATAAGGCGCCCCGCGCCACGCAGCGGTTGTTACCATATCCTGGCCCGACCACACCAGCGCCCCGTCGACAGACGAATACACGGAAAGGCCGTCCGGCTCGGTCCCAGCCTGCATCTGATCCGGGGCGATGAGAAGGTAATCGCCCTGAAGGATCATATTCCTCGTATCCAGCGGCATATTGCCGGCGGTCCAAAGCTCCGTTCCGGTTGCAATGTCGCACACTTTCAATTCACTTGTCGACTCTGCGGCCATCATCTCGAACTCGCCCCTGCGCTGAGCGCTGGCTGCGGCGGCGACGCTGGGCTGGTCGAGATAGTAAATGCGGCTGGTATCGGCGACGATACTCAGGGACGAAACGGTCTCTACGGGCGTCTTTCGCCACAGCAGATCGCCGCTCGTGGTATCGTAAACAAAAATGCAATTGGGGTCTATCCCAATGAGGTATTGCTCGTTGCTGACGCCCATATACTGCCAGTCGCCGGCGCCTGAGGGGGCCGCGAACTGACGCACGGTCTCACCGGTCATCAGGTCCAGTTGCAGACATGTCGGGCCCTGCACACAGTAGACGTGGTTCCTGTCGGCGACGATACGCCCGCCCTCCGTCGAGCCTATGGCGTCGAAATCCGTGGGGAACGGATAATAACCCACGCTCGGCAGCCGCCGGTTCCACAACTCGCGGCCGGTATAGGCATCGACGGCAAAGACATCATGCTCGCCGCAGACGGCCAGAACGCCGTTGGAAAACAGCGGGGCCGGATTTCTACGATGGCGCTCCATCATCCGTCCCGACCCCGGCCCACCGATCCAGAGCAGGCCAAGCGGAGCCTTAGCGATAGTATCATCCGAAGAGCTTGTCTTGCCGATGTTGGCGTGCGGATGCGTCCACTGACCTGCACCCGGCAGATCGCCGCGAGTGATCTTGATAGTCTGGCCCGCCGTCGAAATCTCACCCGGCAAAACGCCGCCAGCCGTCAGCCACACCTCCGCCGCACTCTGCTCGCCGGCAGTGGCAGCGGACCCCTGGCGGGCAATTCCGCCATAAGGACGAAGAACGCGATACATCTCCTCAGCGGAAAACTGCCCGACGCCGCTTCCAAGAGTAGAATCCCAGACGATCAGATTGGCAAAATACGGCGCGTATGGAAACGCGTCAAGATCACCGAGATGGACCCCAGCACGCCAGCCGTGGACTCCGGCACCATCAAGCAGTTGGCGGCTCTGCGAGGCCCTGTTCGGATCGGCTTCCAGACAATATACGACAAGGTTAGTTTGCCGCGTTAGTTCGTAAATAAGCGTCCCATCACCGGCCCCGAGGACCAGGGCATAACCGTCAACAACACCGGTATCCTGAACAATATCCGTAACCATATCCTGAACTTGGGTTGTTACCATCGGCAGCGTTACCTGCGGCTCGATGACGGCGGGGTTGTCCGCACCGCCTGTGCCATAACAATAGATGTAGCCATCGGTGGAACTTACGATAAGCTTGTCATCGGCAACGCACAGCCCCCGCGCATTACCGGTGATCGGTTTCGTCCACAGGATCGCCCCATCGTCGTGATTTAAGGCGGTGATCTTGCCCCTGCCGCCGGCGATAATGGTATTGCCGGCCTCTATCATGTTATAAACCCTGCCGGTATCCGTCTCCCAGTGCTTGAAGGTGTTCGGCGTAAACCACGAAGGGGCCCGCAGGTCCATCTTGTTCCTCCAGTTGCCCAAAAACCCGACCCAACTGGGTGGATCGGGGATGTTGGGGTCGACTACGCTCTTGGGTTCGTACTTGGGAGCGGCTGAGAGGATGTCGGCCATGTCGACCATGATGATCGAGCCGATATACTCCTTCGGATCTTCGCTGGCATCGACAAGTCTGGCGCCGGCCATGATCATCTGACTGCCGCCATTGGACATAACCGCCCGTTCTCTGCACGTCAGCGCGATCTTGTTATCGCCGGTGAGATAGTCGAGACCCATCAGCCCGCAATGGGCGCCCGGCATCGGATCCATCTCCGCGTCGAAAGGATCGCCGACCTCCCGGTAGGTATTATTAATACGCCGGTTGACAAACACGTAGTCGCCGACGGCCATAACCCACGAGCCGCCGGGATAATGAGGTTTATAGCCCTTGCCGTTTTCGTAGAATACAAGCTCGCCGCTCTGCGCATCGAAAGCGGCTGGTGCGCCTCGCCCGGTCGCGACATACAGCATCCCCCTGTGCAAAACGAGATATCCCTGCGGATCGATCCCGCCGAAGCCGCCGGAGTGGGGCATGAGCATGTCATGAAAATTAGCAGTATCGTTCTTCCAGACGACCGAACCGTCATCGGCGTTCATACAGTAGATATACGCCCCGTCGCGAGCCCACATCCCAGCGGCAAAATACAGCTTGTCACCGGCGACCATAACGCCGCTTCGACCCGGCCAACGCGAGATCATATTATCGTTGCCGATGAGCTTTTCGTCTCTCGGACCGCCCTGGAACTTCCAGATGACAGTACCGCTGGCAGCTTCCAGACAGTAGAGAAAACCATCGTCAGAGACGGCAAAGAGGCGATCTCCATCGACCACCGGAGCAAAACGGACCGGCCCTTCCGTGAAAAACTCCCACTGAACCTGACCGGTTTCGGCATTGAGTGCATAAACCTTGTGATCGCCCGATGAGCCGAAAAAGACCATCCCGTTTCCGATGGCCGCCTGGTCGGCATAGTCAAAATCGATGTGCTGGACCTCATGGCCCGGCTCCTTCCATGCGTGCCTCGGCGCATGCCGCTGGTGCCAGGTCCACAGCAGAACCGGCGCCGCAGGGATCTCCGAGACCGCATATCCTGTCCGCTGATTGTTGCCGCGATACTTCGAGACATCTGCGCCCATCGGCATGATCGTCGTAAAGCTCCAGATCGGACCCCTGTAAATCCCGGGATATTCGCTCCCGCCGTCGTTTACCTCGTCAACACGCCAGAAATACTGACGACCGTACTCAAGATTGGCTGGCTCGAACCTTGCCAAAGCCTGCTCGCCCCGGTAAACATCGCCAACCGGCAAAAGATTCGTCGCATCGTTAACATCGGCAAAACTCGTACCTAAATACACATCATGGCCCGCGGCAAAGTCACCCGCCTTCCACGTAAGAGCCTGACTGGTCTCGATACCAACGGTATTGTCGGCCGGACCGGGACCAAACGCCGTAAGCTGATGGTTGAACTGGATCGAACTGATCCGCGTGGTATTGACGAGCGGACTGACGATCGAATGGAGATAAACCCCCCCGCCGAGAACCTTTGACAGGTCCGGACTCGTCGAGGATGGATCGGTCGTGATCGCGCCGGGCCCGCTGTCGGAGTCCATCTCGTCCATATCGCCAGCCGCAGGATTCTCGACCTGCTCGAAGTCAAGTGTCGAAATATCGATCGTGTAAACGGTGTTCGTGGTAATGCTGACCCCGGTCGCCGCCGTCGACAGGTACCAGTCGCCCGCGGCATCCTTGATAAGAAGGCCGACATCCTGCCCCCCGCCATGAGCTCTCATGTCGATTATTACCTTTTCGAGATCGGTGACATGATGGGTTGCCGAGCCATCTGCGTTTGTCGAGAAGATCGTATAGAAATACGAGCCAGACACCCGCACACCGGACATAAACGTCATCGAAGTGGTAGTTAAATGATACTTTATATCGTCGGTAATGCCGCCGGACCACCCGCCCCAGCCGTAACCCGTAGAATCGGACTGCTGGATCGTCTCGGTTTGCGTATCGGCATTGTAACATTTAACGGCGAACGAGGCGAACGCACCATCACTGAAGTCCTCGATCAGAGACTCCGAAGCTATCGTCTGGCCCATACCCCGCGAAACCGCCAGGCTCATCACAAACACTGCCACCATTAGAACACGCTTATTCATCTTTTTAGCCGCCAATCTCAACACAGGTTCGCTCCCAAACTATAATTTCCGTTATTGCTTTAATTACCAAGCCAGCTTCCCGCAACCGTCCTGACATCATTCGCATCAACCGACCCGCTTACATTCTGGTCCGGGTTGCCGCCGTCATCAATACGCAGATTAGGATCAGCAATGCTCATGCGGAGACGGTCCGGCGCAACTGGCTTGATCATAATCAAACAGGACTACTTACCGCCTCAACATAACCATATTCGAATTGGGCCGAAGCGTCAAATATCGCATATCCGATCGTTGACGTCAGCGAATCCTCAGCCACATGTGCCAGATATCAGTACCGATAGTGGTCTTGTAAATACTGCCGCTGTGCACAGACCACCCGGATGTGATCGCCATCGTACCGGAAATGCGCACATATTCGCCGTTATAGTTCGTAAAGGTGACAGGACTGCCGGCAAGCCCATTGGCATCGCTGATCGTTACCGCCTCACGATACGTCCCGCCGCGAATGTAAATCGTATCACCACCCGCCGCAACATCCGCTGCATGTTGGATCGTCGCAAACGGCGAACCGATTGTACCGGCGCTGCCGTCACTACCGCCCGTCGCAACATAATAATCGCTGCCCTGGACCTGAACGCAGACCACCGCCACCAACAAAATAAATGCACACCCCATGCCTCTCATCCCAAATCCCTTCCCTTGGTCTTAGCACACGCAAAACCGGCGCAAACCTCCTCCTCCTCCGAAGGTTGTATTATAGCAGAAAACCCGAATAAAAAAAAGCCATATACGGGCCAAACATTCGCCATTTCGCGCATAAAACAAGATTCCAGGCCATTCAAGAGACGATTTTCCGGCCACGCTACCATGCATGCCAACTCCGCCTTAACTGGTGACAGCTCGAATTGCCGCACCTGTCAGCCTGCCGTGACTGGCGATGGCCTAAACCGCCCTGCTACACGTCGTAATCGTAGCCGCTAAGGCTTCGCTCGACCGACCTCTGCCAGTCCTCCAGGGCAGTTCTCAGGGCGTCAATTATTCCGGGCTGCGGTTCGGTATCGACGAGGTTTTCTGTCTCGTTTTCATCGGCAACCAGATCAAACAGCTCTACTGTTTCGCCGCTATTGCCGCTGGTGATGACCAGCTTGTAACGGTTGTCCATGATCGCCGCTGTTCCGCCGAAATTTTCCGTTTTGGGGACGGGGTGCCTGAAATTCGTAAACTGGATCGAGTCCTTGCTGGGTGTCGGCGTCGTACCCTGCTGGCTGACGGGGTCGAGCCACGGCTCATTATCCTGCTCCGTCGACGCATCGTATTTCCAGAAACAGATCGGGCTCGGACGCGAAGTCATACCGCCTTCGATAAGCCCGACCAGGCTGACACCGTCAATGGGCCTCTCCGGCAGATCTATCCCCAACAGCTCGCAGATCGTCGGCAGAATATCCGATGTCACCGAAGGAACCACACTAATCGCAGGGGCCTTTATCACCGCAGGCCACTCGATTATGGCAGGGACTTTTATGCCGCCTTCGTACACCTGCCCCTTATTGCCCTTAAGGTCCGTATAGGCCTTAACACCCCCTGGAATGCCGTTATCGCTGCAATACCAAAACAGCGTATTGTCGGTTAGCTCCTCTTTTCTGAGATAATTCCGCAGACGCCCTATCGCACGATCCATCGCGGTAATCTCGGCGAATCGGGTCCTCAGATCTTCATCGGCAACACCGCTGTACAGGGCCAGATCCTTTTCAAGCCCCACATAAGGTCCGTGCGGCGAGCCGAACCACACAACGGTAAAGAAGGGCTGATCGAGATGCTTGACCTTGTCGATATACTCTATCGCCGCCTCTACCACAACGTCGGAACTTTCGCCCGGATAAACCTCGGGCTCGCCGCCGTCGCGCACCAGCAGCGGGTCGATGTCAAAGAAATTGTCATGCGAAAGCCACTCGTCAAAACCGTTGGCCCCCGGATTGGTAAACGAACTGCCCTTGGCCGGTCCTAAGTGCCACTTGCCAAAATGACCCGTCACATAACCGCTCTCCTTAACCAACTCGGCGATCGTGATCTCCTCGGGGCGGATCGAATAGTTCCACGAAAAACAGCCGCACCGGTTCGGGTTGCGACCGGTCATCACACTTGCCCTCGTCGGCGAGCAGACCGGAGCGCCGGAATAAAAACGATCGAACCGCAGACCCTTCGCAGCCATCTCGTCCATAACAGGAGTCTTCAGGAACGGATGATCGTAGTAACCCGTCTCATGCCAGCCCTGATCGTCCGCCATGCAAAGGATAATATTGGGCGGCTTTCGGCTGACTTTTACATCCATGCCGCGGTTGGAAAGCAAAAACCCCGCTGAGGCAAGGGACCCGCACATCTTCAAAAAATCACGCCTGTTCATAGACCGCCTCATTCTTTTGCCAGACTAAAAACCAGTTTGAAATTGGCTTCGATTGGGTTCGTTTTTTCGGGCCGCCCGCAACGCATTATTGCCGTAAACCATTTCAACACAAAGAGTTAGCGTTTATAAAGCCAACTTGGAATTGGGTTTGTTTCGCAAAAAAACTTTAATTGCCCGCAGTTGCGATCCGGATATTTTGCCAGCCAAAGGCCACCGCCGACCTCTGTCGCACCATATTGGAGCAAGGACACCTTGATTTGAGTAATTCAAGCATGAACCTAAATTCGTTTCATCCTCCATTACCGCTGCGTTGATGCCCCTTCCATCTGGCGCGTATTATACCATTTTCGGCCCGATAGTCAAGAATCTTTTTTAATTGTCGCCTGTTTTAACCGTACCACTGCCGTTTACGTTTTTTAAGCTTATTCAATACGTCGAGCGTAATATTGACATCGTTGACAATCTGGAAGTCGAACATGCCAACACAGATAAAGTCCGCACCGTGTTTGAAGGCCCAGTTGAAACCATCTTTGGGGTTAATTGCTCCGGCTGCGAGTACTTTATATCCCATGACCGGAACTTTGGCTCGCTCAACAAACTCAATACTTCGCTCCGGGAAAAGGCAGAACATATTGTTGTGATATTTATTGTGGTCAGGAGAATTTTTCCCATCCACTTCAAACGCCACCCGATTCTCCTTGGGGTGAGCCGACCAGTATTGGTCGTGGTGCATGGTTTTCATGTAATAATCGGGGATGATCCCCTGCTCTTCACAGGCAATTAGAGAATCGATCGTGTGCGCGGCCAGGCCGGCGACGTAGCCCTGGCTGCGTATTTTGTCCATCACTTTTCCAATGACATCAATTTTATTGTCGCGCACCATCCAGTCGCAACAGTTGCCCTGAATCTGAATGATATCTACGCCGTAATCAATAGCTTTGTCAATGTTTACAAAGCAGTCGCCTGTTTCCTTGTCAGGTGCCACTTGCGAGATCACCTTTATCTTGCTTCCTGTGATCTTCTTGTATTTCTGAAGCAGCGGATTGGATGGGAATCCAATGTTTATGGAATCGATGCCCGCTTTTTCAGCCAGCATCAATGTTTCAAAGACTTTCGCTTCGGTGTTGTAAGCGCGGAACAGCGAGGCTACGTAAATGAGGTCGCGTGAATGGGCCCAGCCGCCAATCAGATTTCCGCCTAAAACCAACCGGCTAATTTCATGTTCGCCAATTTTGCCTTTTGGCAATTCACCTTTTAACTCACTGATATCCGCCGCTCCGATCTGAATCGTTGCCCCTGACATGGCATCGATGCCGAATGTTTGATAATCACGAAATGCGCCCCATCCTATAATTCCGAGGGCTGGAAGAGTTGTCAGGTTTTTCAGTGCCTCACGCCGCGAATTGAAAAGGCTGCTGTTGTCCTGATCTGTTTGGCCTGCCGGTTTTTTTGCAGAAAAGAGGTTAAGAGCGTAAAGTCCGTAACCTTTTTCTTTAACAAATAGAAGTGTTACTAATACCAAGGCCTCTATAAAAATCTTGTTCACGATATAAAGATTTCCTTCGCCGCTCCCCATCAAAGAGCCCCCGAAAGGCGGGTAAGCAAAATAATAGAACGCCAAAAGCACGATTGCCGCAACTGCGGCATAACTGGCCCAAAGCCCGACAAAAAGCCCCAGCCCTATTAAGGTCAATCCGTACATATTGAGCGGATCAATAACCGCCATGATACCTTCAGCAGAGGCGAGCCAATGGTAGAATACCGCAAACGGTCCCTGGGCATTTGAGAGGTACTCCGCAGCCGACCAGTTGCCCGCCATCAATTTTGAGACTCCTTCGTATAAGAGATGCCATCCAATCGCACAGCGGAGAAATGTCACAATTATCTTTTCCCAATTCACTTTTTTCATGGTTTGCATCCTAAAATAGATATGATTTGCCAGCAATGCATTGTTGATGTCCTGTCATTTTAGATTATTTGGCAGCTCTTGTCAATAACCTGAAACGGTCGGCTGTGGTTGGTGTTGACTGCGTTAATCAGGCACGTCTTCCTGTTTGCGACCAATATTGTCTAACACGGCCCTTTCGCCGATGCCGGGGCGAAGATTGACAAAAGCGCGTGTCCGTGCTATATATTAAAATGAACATAGAAGTGCAACCGTGTCGAGAATGCTTTCGGCACAGTTTGGCTTTCCGGCTGGTGGCAATATCTGTAAGGTGTTGTCAATAAAGAGCTGGAGGAGTGACCGAGTGGCTTAAGGTGGCGGTCTTGAAAACCGCTGTACCGCAAGGTACCGGGGGTTCGAATCCCTCCTCCTCCGTTGGTTTTGCACCGTTGTCAATCAAAAACAGCGGTGCCTTTTTATTGCCTAAGTGTTCACAAATTAAGGACTTACGGGAGGAATAAACATCTGCACTTCTTGATAACGTTAAGATATCCTGTACTGAGAGCGGCTTGGGCGTGGTCTTAGACGGGGAACCATCTTAGCAAACGGCGTCTTGCCTCGTCCAGCATGTTGCGTTTTTCCTGAACGTTCAGGTCTGGATAAAAAGCCGATGTCTCAAGTACTCGCAGCCAGCCATCTTTGTCAACAGAAGAAAAGTTAGTTGTCACCATCTGTTCAACTTTTTGGACTATATCGGAATTTTTGTGACGAGACAAAAACCTTTGACCTTCAAGATAATCCTCTCTGCCAGATAGCGTTATTATTGTGTATATATCCCAGGCGTGAGCCTGCGCACGCTCGGCATCTAACCTTTGACCCAGGTGGCGGTCGTTAAAAGCACACAGTTTCAATATCAACTGATTTGTTGGCGAAGGCACTGCAACTTTAAGGTCGCCGGCTGCCATGTCACCTTGCAAAATATCGGATAAAGAAATAGTTCTCAAATCTTCTTCAATGAAACGTGCTTCCTCTGTGAGGTGACCGTGTAATTTCGATTTCACCAGCTTAACCCTGAACATCTCGGTTTTTATATCATCGACTCGTGGTGCTAATATATCTAATTTCCGGTCAGGTTCCTTGCTGAATCTAAAATGCTCACCGCCTTCAGATACCATATAATGCAATCCGTCTATAATTATCTCAGCAATAGCGTTGCGTTGGGATTGTTCAATTATCTGGCTTTGAGTGAGCATTAAATCGATGTCGTTTGTAACACGAAGTTGCTCGGTTGAATCTCTGTGATAACAAAGATAGAGACTTAACCCTCCACAGATAACCGGTGTAATACCAATCTCTTTGAAAGCCTGCGTTAATTCGAGTAGCTGATCGGCCAACCTCTTATCTATCATGTTGGTTCACCTTTTAGAATACGTTGTTTCAATGTCTCTGCGATCCGCGGGCCTCTTGGAGTATCAGCCATCATTTCAAGATACAGCTCTATGTTATCGACGATCGCTTTATTCATTTGCTGAGAAGTATTAAACCAAACGCCAGGCTCATTGGCCTCGGTTATACTAATATTGCCAAATTCGGCATCCGGTGTAATCGCGATCCAATTGCACTCTCTCGCCTTTCTTACCTGTTCTATGTCTTTTACGAATATCGTCAACTGGTCTGTAGCAGCCAGGCCCTTAAGCTGAGCGGCATAGAATCCGCACGCCACATAATCAATTTGTCTCTCAAAAAAACGTTTAAGAAAATTTTGAGGGTTGTCGGCGGCAAATCTGTATGGTTTTCTTGCCTTTCTTTTCGTCGAATTAATATAGTCCTCCGCAAGTCTATCGAGAAGTTTTTCGGGATCTCTTACAGAAATAATTGACTTGCTTTTCTCTATGAACAGTTCTTGCTCAAGAGATTTCAGCACTTTTGACACTGTTGAAACTGTTATGCTTGCATTTCGTCTATTTATAAAATCGGCTATTTGATACAAAGAAGAAAAGCCATCTGGTTTCAAAAGGAGAGCTCTGCTTACGAGCGAGGATGTACCTTGAAAAATCTTCTTAATCGGCGATGTGTCAGAGAATCTGTTCGGTTTCCCGGTCCGTTCAATGTAAAGTTGGTTTGAAACCTGGATCACCATGTTACCCGAGAGATCTATCCATGAAATACCCTCATCTGCCAAAATCATGGCCTGCCTCTTGCCAATGTAGGGTGCTACTACTACCGGCACTAAATCCGGTTCATTTCTCCTGTTAAACTCATCATGGAGCAGTCTGCACTTCTGAAGAAGGGTCTTTGGATTAGCTACTGGCACGACCTCAACAATAGCCTTAAAAGAAGGTCCGCTCTCTACAGATATCTCCACAACAGCATCAGCCCTTGCTCTCTCAGCAAGCAGAAACTCTTCTTCAAAACCCCTAAAGATTAAGGGCTTGTATTGTTCCGCTGATTCCCACAATCGTTTTGCTATTTCATTTTCTGTAAGCCGCATGACATTTTCCTAAAACTGGCCCTTTTCCTATACAGGATATATCGTCTTTTTAGGAAAATGTCAATATTTATTTTCTTATTTTTGTCCATTTTCCTATGTAGGAAAATGGGTCGATTTGGGAAAATAGCTTGTTTTACGCAAAAAATGAGTAAATTGGAATATTTATCGCTACTCGCCATCCTCTTACTTATCATTTTTTATAAGCTTCTGTACCCTCCTCCGTTGGTTTTGCACCGTTGTCAGTTCGATGGCGGTGCTTTTTTTGTCTAATTGATGGGGCATTCAGGGGTTTTGGGGCTGCGGGATTGTTTTTTTGAAAATGTTTTGACGCTGGGTTTGGTTTGGCTTATATTGGAGCCCTTATCAGAGTCTGACGGTCAAACTGGTGAGGAAAGTCTATGGATAGCAGCAAAATTGTTGGTGAAGGTATAACCTTTGACGATGTTCTTCTGATCCCAGCCAAGAGCAATTTTGTGCCGAGCGAGGCCAATACTGCCACACAACTGACCAGCAATATCCGCATTAATATCCCTATTCTTTCGGCTGCGATGGATACGGTTACCGAATCGGCGCTTGCGATCGCGCTTGCCCAGGAGGGCGGGATCGGGATTATCCACAAGAATCTCAGCGTAGAGGAGCAAAAACGCGAGGTCGCCAAGGTCAAACGCTCGGAAAACGGCGTGATCCAGGACCCGGTGGTATTGAGCCCGGATGTCTCGGTGATCATCGCCCGCGAGTTGATGAGCCAGCAGAATGTCTCGGGTATCCCGATCATCGAAAGCGGCAAGCTGGTC
>DAOVVQ010000036.1 GCA_030637065.1 Planctomycetota bacterium | reverse complement strand
TGCTTGATAAAGATTTTCCGGCATTCAACTTCGCAGTCCCTGATGTCTATCGTGCAGAGATGTTCATTCGCGACTTCAACAAGAATGTCAAAAATGGCAGTGTTCCGGATTTTAATATTATCGATCTTCATAATTTCGCACCCGCTATCTTTTAATATTTGCGATTCATTTTTCATTATTCGATATACACCCGCTCTTTGCCGTTATTTAACAAAGGTCGAAACCGTCAGCGTAACCTCCATCGAATTACGATTGCGGCTGTCGACTTTCATCTCGATATCCTCGACGCCGACAAAATAAGGATTACTGTTCAAATCCGCCAGCAGGTTGAGCACCTGGCTGAACCCGCATTGGCCGCGGCACTGGAGCATGAGTTTTTTGTAACCGCCGGCTATCGCCGTCCGCTTGACCGGAAGGGATTTGAGGCTCTTGATCTTTACACCGGCCTTTTTAAGCTGCGTATTAAACGCATCCCGAAATGCGGTACGCTGCGGCTCTTCACCCTGTGGCATCTCGAAAACAGGAACCCTGGAGATAAGGGCTGCCTGTTTTGCCGAAACGTTGCCGCTGCTGACAATGCCCTCGAACTTCGCCCGCTCCCTGGCAAGCGACTGACGGGTAACCTGCCAGTTAGAAAACCACGGGCCGACCACAACATAAGCTATGATCATTACCATGCCAATGCCGCCCAGTTTCACCGCACGTTTATCTCGTTCGCTTAGAGAGGCCATCAAATATTCCTCGTCTTCTTCGTAAAGTTCATGTAATGAAACGTCATACGAAACGTAACCGCTTTCTTTTTCTCATCGACAACTGGATTTTGGATCGTAACATCGCTGATCCCGCTCTTGCCCATAAGCGCCTTCTCGAATGCATACAGTATTTCGAGGCTCTTTGCAGTTCCCGATACCGTCACAGCCTGAGACTTCTTGAAACGAAAACTGTCAAGCAATACGCCGTCAGGGCCGCTCTCGATCAACTTATTAAGCATATCGAGAATATCGGGTCGTTGAGCGGCGATCTGCTCACGGGTCTCCTGCTGAGCGATCAGAACGCTCAGATCCGTACTCTCCAGCCGGGCAAGGCCCGCTTTGTCGGCCGCCTTAAAGACCACAAGGCAGAGAATCAGCATTATTACCGCTGCTGCGCAACCGAACTTAAACAGCCCCGGCCTGTCGGAACCGGCGGAGCTTTCGCCGGGCCGGTACATATCGCCGAAAAGATCCAACTCGCCGCCGCCTTCCAGAACCAATAAGCCGGCGCCAAGAACCTCGACATAGTCCAATATCCCGCCATTGCCGTCATCGCCATCGAGCCCTGAAAGCACCAGCCGATCGGCATCGATCACCGCTGATTCGGTATTTATGCCGGAATCGGACAGATACGAGATCAAACCGGAGTACCGCTGTTGGCTATCGGACAGAACAAAAACATCGCTGACGGCACCATCGCCGCCGAAAAGCTCGAGCGTACTGCGCAGGTCGTAAACAAAAAGCTCCGCATCGCCGCTATCGGAGGCACCATCGCTACACCCGGGCAGATCATTGGCCCCGACATCCAACACCACCGCCCGGCAAAGCCGGCCATCCTGGGCCAATAAAACCCACGTATCGTTAGCTCGAACATGAATGATGACGCTTCGGTCATCGCTGCCGCCGGCCAGCTCGCGCCACAGGCGGACAACGCCTTCACACGCCAACACGATCCTCGATGCCTTACAGCCCTTCGCCGCGACGACCGTACCCCTGAGCTGTGTGGTTCTGCCTGCTGCGATCGTACATATCCGTCCGTCCGCCGAGGCCCCGCTGACACGCCAGGCAAGCTCCATCTCATCGGCAGGCAAGGGGAGCAGGCTCTCGGCCTGCATACGAACGATGCCGGCGACCTCGCTTTCTTCGACAGGCGGTATCTCAATCCGGTAAAAACCAATGCCCGCGGAACCGGAACTAACCACGACCGGTGCCATCTCGCCGGTTTCACCGCTGGGGCGACTGGCGGACAGCGTCGATTTGACAAATGACGACCAGTTGCCGTCAGATGCCTTTTGCCTTTTGCACCCGACCTGGAAACGCCCGCCCGAGCGTTTCAGCTCGACTCCGCGAAAAACCTCCTGGCCGGCAACAGGACCGGCAAATGCAAATACCGCATCCGAACTGTAATGTTTTTTATCCGTATCGCTCAATTGAACGCTCCTGACCGATAGTAAAGAATCTCCGCCGGCGACTGGCCGCGGTCGATCACCGCCTCGACCTGACGATCGGCACCTGTCGTCTCCGTACGGGCGTAACTGTAAACAGTAAAAACACTCGAACGGGTCGTAAAATAACCGATATACTTATTGACTATCGTATTCGTAAAAGAACTGATTTGCGCCAACTGACCAAGCTCGGTTATCCCGTTAATCTGGCTCTCGCGGTACGCGATGATATCTTCGGCGATCTGGTCGTCACCTTCCAGAACGGCAACGAGCACCTCGTAGGGAGCCGTATTGATATTGACACGACCGATAACCGTCTTTTGTTTACTGACCGTTATCCGGTCGGCGATCTTGTAAAACGTTTGCAAATCCAGAACGGTAGAGTTATTCGAGGAATTCCCGCTCTGCTTTTGGGGCCGGGGTGGGGTGTTCTTGCTTATCAGATCGCCTATGCTCTTGTAGTTTTTGTTGCCGCGGGTATCAACGATCCACTGAGCCAGGGACTCGCTTATGCCAAGGCGTTTGGCCATCGGCCTGGCGCTGCCTTCGCTGATATTCGTCCGGCTCCCCCCGTCAACGTCGATATCCTCACAATAGCCGTAACACGTAAGATAATTGATCCAGCCGGCGTTATAAACCGACACATTCTCATCGTCGAGCAGCCCGTACAGCAGGCCTTGCGTTACGCCCTTGATCCGAAGCATCTCGCGAACCGTCTTGATCTTGCCGTTCCTGATCTTATATCCGTAAGGCATGTTGATATAATATCCGCTCTCGGCCCCGCCGGCATTGATATTGTCGTTGCCGTCGCGCCAGTCTATGATGCTGTCGGCGATCTCCTCGGTCATATCGGGAATATACAAAAGCTGATTTTTCGTCGCCGTGTTGACGTTCAGTTTGCTCGACTCATCGACAACCTCGACCGAAAAGCGGCACAGATCGAGCTGGACATCGTTAAAGTCAACGTCATTGGCGTACCACAGGTCGTCGTAACTATCGCTGACAGTCTCTTCTTCGTCGTCGCCCAGGACCGCAACGGCTGTCTCGATACCCGCCCGGCACGCCCATTTAAGACGCATCTGCTCGGCGCCGCCCATACTTATGCGCGTATCGAGACGACTCGACTTGGCAACCACCGCGATCATCACCGTCAGAAGGATGATTATCCACATCACGGCAACCAGCACCAGGCCGGGCGACTTAACTCGATTTGAAAACCACGCACTCATCTATTCGGAACCTTCCGCACCAACTTCAAAAGCCTCGTCCTCGCCATCGCTGTCAACCTCGGAAACCTTGTCCGCGGTATAGCGAAGACGGGGAAAACTCATAAAAAACGTCTTACTCATCAAACGTTTGGGGTCATGCTCCATCGACGCCGCGAGAGAGACCTCGACCATGCCGGGGATCGACTTATCCTCCGTCGTCCATTCGGTCAGCCACTCGTCGCCGTCAAAATAACGAAGCTCGAACGCCAATATATTCTCGGCGATCGCGGTCATCACACCCATGGCAAGTTCGCCCTCCTCTTCGCTGCCGACGATCGGGCACAGGCGACGCATGAGGACCTGCTTGCCGTTACTTTCCTGAAGGAGGTACTGGATCTCGTAAAGATCGCCCTCGATCGCGGCGGTTCTGGCTGAAACCGTGGATGTCGCCCAGAATGTAACCGATGAGCCGGCTGAGCCGTAATCCGAACCGATACCGCCCTCCAGCTTCATATCGTCGATCTTGTCACGATAAAGATTCGCAAAATCGCAGCGGATCAGATTCGCCGCGAAACGAAGCTCGTCGGCTGCGGCGGTATTATCATAAATACGCTCCCGACCGGCGCTGACTGTCCGAAGGGTGCTCACCGCGACCATCATGATGAACATCCCGATAACCGAAGCGACAACCACCTCGATCAGCGTAAAACCGCTTTTGCAAAATCTAAAACGCATCACTTGTCATTGCCCCTGAATCTTCTTCCGTCGTTTCCTCTTCTTCCTCTTCCTCAACAAATATCCCGCTGCCGTTTAGGACCGTAATCGCTGAGACGCTCCGACGATGCTCCATCGGGCCCCACGACACCGATATCGCGACATCGTAAAGATTGCCCGAGTAACCCTCCTCAGCCGACATCTCCCAGTAATGGACCGCGCCATCGGGACTTTCGACCTCGCCGCTGGTCACACCGTACTCCAGAAACTCCTCGATACCCGTATAATCGATCACTGTAAGCTGGCGGTCCAATACTTCCCACGCCAGTTCGTTTTCGCGGTTAGTCTTTATATTGGTCATGCTGTGCGTGCCGACCGCGCAAATAGTGACGACCGCGGTACTCAGAAGAACCGCCGCTGCGATCATCTCTATCAGGCTGAATCCCTTCCTCGTCAATTTATTATCCATCGCCGTCATTATTCTTCAGCATCCAAATCTACAATATCAATCGGAACATCGCCGGCTTCGCCGAACATGATCTTTGCCTTTCCCGTAGCCGCCATCACATAAACGCTGTAATGGTTCTTGCCGTCGCCTAACTGAACTATCGCGGTATCCGCGGTCCCGTCGGACCGAAAAACCACCATCTTGACACCCTCCCAGATATCCTGGTCGGTTTCGACCGTAGAGGTAACTTCAACGGCCTCGAAGGCGACCTCGCCGCTTAACTCCTGCGGCTTGGAGTATCTGTCCGTAATAACACTCTCACTTTCGCCGTAACCAGACGTCAAAAAATAACTCTTGCCCACCTCATCGATGACCAGCTTACAGTCCATCCTCTTTTCTATCGCAAGCACGCGGGCATATTTCGCCATCAGGTAAATATCCTTCGCGGCCTTTTCAACTAACATACGCTTATAGGCGACGACATAACGATTGCCGCCAAGACCGGCTAACAGCACTACCAGCGCTACCACCAGCAAAAGCTCGATCAGCGTAAACCCGCCCCGCCTTCTGAGCGTCCGCTGCCGATCGCTAATCATTGTAAATATCTTCATTGTCGTCTTCGCCGCCCTCTGCACCGTCGGCACCGAAACTTACAATATCATAACTGCCGATATTGACCATACCCTCGGAAAAGTACATGTAAGGACTGCCCCACGGATCTAAAATATCGCTGGGCTTTAAGTAACGACCGTTCCATTTCTCCTCGACGTCGACCGGCGGCGTCAAAAGCGCATCGAGACCCTCTTCATCCATAGGCATACGACCGCAGTCATAATAAAACTGGCCGAGAGCGCTATCCAGGATCGCCATCTTGCTGCGGGCGATATCGCGTTTGGCCTTGCCGAGACCCTTGAACATACGCGGGACAACAAACGCCGCCAGCATCGTAATGATAATCACAACCGTCAAAAGCTCGATAAGAGTAAAACCCTTACGCCGTCGATTACACCTTCTGTTATTACGCATCTTCATTCCTTTCGATAAACTTACAAACCCGAACCGCCGAGTTCCATCGCTATGATGGGCAAAAGTGTCGCTGCAATGATAAACCCGATCACTACCGCCAGGACCATTATTAAAAACGCCGGAAAAATCGCCATAAATCGCTGGACCGCACCGTCCGCCTGCTCGTCGAAGGTATTGGCGGCATTTAAGAGCAACTCGTCAAGCCGGCCCGTCTGCTCGCCTAAAGAAACGATCTGGACCAGCAGCGGCGGAAAAAGACCCGATTCCGAGAGAGGCTCAGCCAAAGATTCGCCCATCTTGACCTTCTCAGCAACGTCATCGATACCCCTGCCCAAAAGCTCGTTGCCGAGCGTATCGCGAACAACACTCAAAGCCTGAAGGATCGTGATACCGCACTTGGTCAAAGCGCCAAGTGTCCGCGTAAAACGACCGACGGCAATCGTCAGGAGAACCGGGCCAAGAACCGGGACTTTTAGCCTGAACGTATCCCAGCGAAGCCGGCCGCTCTCGCTTCGCTTCCACGTAATAAAGTAGTAGGCTGCCACACCGATAATCACCGCCATAAGCCAGCCGAA
The DNA here is from genome assembly GCA_030637065.1 of Planctomycetota bacterium. GTDB lineage: Bacteria > Planctomycetota > Phycisphaerae > Sedimentisphaerales > Anaerohalosphaeraceae > DAOVVQ01. Next base: position 12,997 of record DAOVVQ010000036.1, on the reverse strand, counting down.
GCTGATCAGAAAACCGCTGATACCCATCAGCATCCGCGTCGGCGCAGGCAGCGCCGAGGTACCGCCGCCGCTCGTCGCGATTATCTTAGGCAGGATCATCGTCAGGACAATGATCACCGAAATAATACCGATACACAAAACGAACAAAGGATAGGCGGAGGCATTCTTCATATTGGACCGGATCTTGTCATCCCGGCTCAAAAGCTCCGAAAGCTGCGACATCGTCTGCTCGAGAATACCGCCCGTCTCGCCGACCTGGACCATCGAAACGTAAAGCCGGCTGAAGACCCTCTCCCTCTCGGCCATGGCATCCGAAAGGCTCTTGCCGGAACTGACCTCGCCGGCCAGATCCTCCATAAGCCCCTTCATTGCGGGCTTATGCTGCTGGGCGGCGATGATCTCAAGGGCGTTGAGGATAGGGAGACCCGCACTAAGAGCGGTGCTAAGCTGGCTGGTCATCGCGACAACATCCTTACTCGTCACCCGCCCGGAACCGATCTGAAACAGGTCCGTCAGCCCGGACATACTCTCGGCAAGACCGCCGCCGGACGAATCGCCCTTCTCGGCAATGTCCGACACAAAATGGCCTCGCGACGTAAGCTCGGATATCGCCACCCGGCGGTCAACCGCCTCGATAACGCCGCTGACCGGCTCGCCGCCCCTACCAACACCTTTGTAAGAAAACTCTGCCAATGGTTTGTCCCAAAACTAAACAGTTCACCCACCCGCGGCAAACACTCACTCGATTTGCCTTAACACTCAACCGCTCACCGGCCCGCCGGACACTTATCCTTCTTCGATGCCCTGCGTAACACGCAGCACTTCCTCGGGAGTCGTCGAGCCGTCGATTATCTTCGCGATCCCGTCATGACGCATGCAAACATGCTCCGAAGAAGCGTTCTTGATGATATCTTCCGCAGTGGGACGACCGGCGATCAACTTACGAAGACCCTCGGTTATACGAAGCATCTCAAAGATACCGACCCTGCCCCGCATACCCGTATTATTACACTCATCGCACCCGACCCCGTGATACAACTGCTGATCTTCCGGGACGCTCACCGAATTATTCAAACTCCGCAAGAGGCTCGCGCTGGGCTTATAGGGCTCCTTGCACGCCGGACACATTCGACGAACAAGACGCTGCGCCAAAACACCCTCGAGGGAACTGGCCAACAGGAAGGGCTCGACGCCCATATCGATCAGCCGGGTAACGGCACCGGCTGCGTCGTTGGTATGCAAAGTGGAAAAGACAAGATGGCCCGTAAGAGCGGCCCGGATAGCAATGTCAGCCGTCTCCTTATCGCGAATCTCGCCGACCATGATAATATTGGGGTCCTGCCGCAGAATATGACGAAGACCGCGACCGAACGTCAGCCCCCTCCGCGGATTAACAGGCATCTGGATAACCCCGTCAAGCTGATACTCGACGGGATCTTCGATCGTAATTATCTTAAGGCTCGGAGAATATATCTTATTAAGTGCCGCATAAAGAGTGGTCGTCTTGCCGCTGCCAGTCGGGCCCGTTACCAAAACGATACCGTGAGCCTTGGCAAGACACTGGGAAAATACGTCCAGAGTATGCGAATTCATCCCAAGGTCCTCGAGACTGATAAGCGCTGCGCTGCGGTCAAGAATTCGCATCGTGATAGATTCGCCGAAAATCGTAGGAACCGTCGAGACACGAATATCGATCTTGCCGCCCTTGCCGCCGAACTCGATATGCCCGTCCTGAGGAACGAAACGCTCGGCGATATCCATATTCGCCATGATCTTAATACGGGAAATAATCGCCGACTGAAGACGCTTGGGAGACGTCGATTTCTCCATCAGCATCCCATCGACGCGGTACTTGATATTGACCTGCTTTTCAAAAGGCTCGATATGAACATCGCTCGCACGGGCCTCGATCGCCTCTAACAGGATCAGATCGACAAGATTAACCAGCGAAGGCTCCCGCGCAAGCTCATGAAGCTTCGCCGTCGACATCTCGCCATTTTCAAATATCGCATCATCGACCCCACCGGGCCGTTCACTGGGAGCAAGATTTTCCAACATCCGCGCGACATTACTGCCGTAATATTTCAAAATAGCCTTTTCAAGCTCCGCCTTCGTACCGAAATAACGCCGGATCGAGCATCCCGTCACCAGCCGAAGATCCGCGATCGCCTGAGTCTCAAAAGGATCGACCATCGCTACGGAAAGCTGACCGTTCTTACGCGATATCGGAATGAGGCTGTACTTACTGACAAGCTCGGCTGGGACCAGCCCAATCACATCGGCACTTACCGAAATGTCATCAAGCTCTGCCTTGCCAATTCCCGCCTGCTCGGCAAGAGCCGACATCAATTGACGCTCGGTGATACAGCCGAGACTCAGGAGGATCTCACCCAACTTACAGCCCTTCTCAGCCTGCTCACACAAAGCACGACCCAGCAATGCCTCACTAAGCTGCGACCTCTCGCACAATAATTCGCCTAAACGCTTCCGCACAGCCAAACCTCAATTCCTCTAAAAAACGTCGCCAACACTCGTATTATCCGCTGAAAACCCGTAATTATACAACAAAACCTCTTTTCCATCAACCAATCTCAACCGGCTCATCTCCAAAACAGCAACACCCACACCAGCCGCACCAGCCACACCAGCCACAACAACCGCGTCCGCTGGCACGTTTACCATATAACCGGCACATTTTCCGAACAACCGGTATGTTTCTCCAAACAATTAGACGTTCGACACCACTGTTTTCTTACAAAAAAACCAATTCCAAGCAAGTTTTCCTGCTTGAAACCATATTTTACACACCACGTCCGATAAAATAGAGGAAATGGTCGACTCCAAGGCCACGCCATGAAAAACCCGCCCCAAGGGCACGCTGCAAGCAATGACAAGCCATTTTCATACAGCCGACACACAAATCGTCACACTTTTTTCACAAAAACACGGCGCAGGCAGACATTTCGCCAATCAGGATTCTCGTAAGTCGTTTAGCCGGAGGGGTTTACTAAAATGCGGGCGACCAGAATCGAACTGGCATATCCAGCTTGGGAAGCTGATGTTCTACCACTGAACTACGCCCGCGGATAATCTCATAACTCCTTATTTGACAAAGATATACACTCATTAAGGGCATTTGTCAAGCAGTAAATTTTGGGGGCATTTTGCCCCTCAGCGCAAATCCAGCGTCAAAGTCATTTGTGCTTTATACCGCCTCCATGTTGTCTCCATGTTGACTTTCTGTCGCCTGGGGCAATTTGTGCCCCTGTTTTTTAGTATGAAAATGGGTAGGGTCTTAGCCTGAGACGCGGTGACATTGAATCGCTGAAGATTTGTGATATTGATTTTGAAGGAAACTACATAACCACAACAAGTAAGAAAACCAGAAAGTGAGGTGCACCCAATTCCTGGTTCATATGACAAGCAGGGTCAATTCGTAGTTGGACAATTCTTTTTGTCTGGCCTGTGATCTTGGTTTCTTCGCTTGCTCTTAGGGGGGCGAGCCAGAGGATTTTTTGTTTGTCTGTTATTATTAGCAGTTTTTCGCGTTTTTTTCGGCTTATTCGCTGGGCTGTGACGAATTTGCCTGCCTTTTTTGGCCCTTTCAGGCCTATTGGCCAGAACTTATCGCCCGCTCTTGGCCTTCGCACCGTTACCTCGCCGGCTATGCGGTCAAGGTCGAGGCACTCTACGAAGCCATCCTTTTGGGCCTTGAAGCCTTCGATGTCGAACTCCTCAGCCGCCAGGACCGTTGCCTCGATCTTTACGCCTTCGAAAACCACCTCGCCTGGGATCGGCAAGACCGCCTCCTGCCCGCTCTCGCTGAAAGTGCCCGAGCCCTTGCCGGCATCCGAATCCTTGCTGGCGACTGAGCCTTCGCCTTGTGGCTTACTCAGGATTACTTTGCCGTAATCGGATGTCGCCAGAAATCCGCCCGGTAATTGAACTGTTCGGCCTGCTGGGCCTTCGGCAAGCTGTATTATCCTCTGGTAATGCTCCCGCGTCAGGTTGCGCTCGCCGCTGCCGATCTGCGTCAGTGCCCTTCGCACGAGTTCTACCCAGACGGCCTTGAAATGGCCCGCCAGGACGGCCATATCCAGCACAACCTCATCATCGCCCACCGTCACAGCCGCCTGCTCCCACAGTCCGTCAACCTCAAGTGCGATCTTGCCGTAGAGCCTTCTGCTTGCTTGCGATAGCTCGGCTAACTGATCGCAAAGCTTTCCCTCGCTGGCTTGCTGTAAGTGCGGCAGCAGAAGATGCCTGATCCGATTTCGCGTAAAGCTCACATCGTCGTTGGTATGGTCCGTCCGCCAGCTTAGCTGTTTGCCCTTGCAATATTCGACGATCTCCGCTCGGTTTGCACACAGCAGCGGCCTGATAAACCTGACCTTGCCGCCGGCGCCGGAGAGCGTCCGCTCGGGCCAGATACCGCCGAGCCCGCGAATCCCCGTCCCCCGCATCAGCCGATGTACTACCGTCTCGGCGTTGTCGTCCTTGTGATGGGCTGTGGCGATCGCGCCGCATTTGCCCTGGGCCGCCATATCGATCAGGGCATCCCGGCGAAGCTGCCGTGCCGCCGTCTCGATCGAGACCTTACGCCCGGCGGCATAGTCCCGCGTCGCCACCGACCGGGTCAAAACCGTCAGGCCGAGCGTTTCCCCCAGTTCTGCCACAAATTCCTCGTCGCCGTCGCTGGCGCTGCCGCGGAGATTGTGATTTACGTGGCCGATTACAAGCTCTACCCCGGTTGCAGGCTCTACCCTGGATGCTGCGTCATTGACCGGTCCGGGCGAGAGGCTGCCGCCAGTGGCCAATTTGGCCATCGCCGAACAGAGTGCGACCGAATCGGCCCCGCCGGAGACAGCCAACAGAATCCTGCCCAAGCCGGAAAAAAGCCCCCGCTTTTCGGCAAAAACCGCAACGTTCTTTTCAAATACCAAACCATTCATACCAAAAAAAGCGGACCTGCTCTCAGAAAGAACAGGTCCAGGCTCCCCTCTTAATATTTCTTTCACCAACGCTCCCTTGCTATTGGGTGGGCTGTGGTTGTGGTTCGTTTTCGACTTCGGTCTCGGTGTCCGGTCTGGTCATCTGCAGGATGCGGGACTTTGCATACTCGACATTTTCTTCGTATTGCGGTTCCCTTTCGATCGACAACTGATAGGCGATGAGTGCTTCTTTTCTCATCCTGAGGCGACGGTCGAAGAGGTACCCGGCGCGAAAACGTGCGGGATATGGCGTGTGCGGATCCCACTGATATGCCCGCTGGTAATAAACCGCGGCGATCTCATTTTCCTTAAAATGCTCGTATATCCTGCCTGCGCGGTAGGCTGCGTCGTCGATCTTGTCGCTGGTGGGGTACTGACTGATGACGAGGTTGAACTTGTTCAGGGCCAGGCGGAGCTTGTCGCTATCGGTAATGATCACGAGTCCGCCGGCGTCTTTATAGATCGCGATCGCCTCGTCGAAGAGCGCATCGGCCTCGGGGATCGAACTGCTGGCGGAAAGTTTTGCCCCGGCGATCTGACCGGTCATCAGGTAGTGGTAGCGGGCGCCTTTCAGGAAGGAATCGAGTTCCCGCTGGGCCCACTCGTATTTGATGGCACTTCCAGTACTCTCGTAGTATTTGGCGAGGCTTTCAAGACTGATGCGATATGCTGTGCGACTGCCAGCCATCTGCTCGACAAGATCGACCTCATAGCCGGTTGGCATATTGTAACCGACGACCTGGGCCTCGAGGGCCTGCTGGACTTCGGGATGGAAACGGGGATCGTCCTCGATCTTCTGAACACCCTTACAACCCGATATGGACAAAACTCCAAGCAATGCTACCGACACGATAATTGACCTGAACATCATAAGCTCCTTTCAGTATTCAACGCCCCTGATTATCTCTTTCAGACCCAACGATACCATTTTAGTCGGGCTTGTCAATAGCCAATCTAAAAAAACCGCGCGACGGGACTGTTACCACTGCGCCTCGATATAGGGCCCTGTAGGCCCATCGGGTATGGCTTTCGGACGGGCCTTTATAATAGCCTCGGCGAGGGTAACGTCGCTTTTTTTTGTGATCTTGAGGTTCGACCGGTCGGTCTCGACGATCCAGACCTTTTCTCCAAGGGCCTCGACGAGCCCGGAATCATCGCTTATGGTGCTTGTATCGACGTTTTCGAGGTTGGCATACGCCTTTCTGAGCAGATCGGCATCGAAGACCTGCGGCGTCTGGGCCTCGAAAAGGCCGGTCCGGTCGACGGTATCGGTTATGGCGCCGTTTTCGACTCTTTTAAGCGTTGGCACCACCGGACAGGCGAGCATCGCAGCCTGTTTCTCGCCGGCGAGTTGAAAAACGTCGTCGATCCATTTATCCGTAAGGCAGCACCTGACCGAGTCGTGGACGGCGATAAGGCCGATATTATCGGACACTTGCTGGATCGCCCTGGCTACCGTCTCGAAGCGTTCCTTTCCGCCCTGGCAGAGCTTTACCCCGCTAAAGCTCAGGCTTGGCCCCCATTTGACCTTGACCAGTTCCTCGTCGGCGGGCGAAATGGCCAAAATCACCTGTTTTACGTCGTCGCGGTTGGCAAAAAACTCGATACTCCTGAGAAAAGCCGCACGTCCAGCTACCTCGACGAAGGGTTTTTTCTTCTTACCGCCAAACCTGGCACTGGCTCCAGCGGCACAAATAATTACGGCTACATCCTTCATTAGCTGCCTTCCCGGTCTTTGTCCTCGTCCCGACCAGCCCAGCCGGGCAAGTAACAGGACCAATCTTGTCTAAATTATTAGTCGTCCATCGCCCCCAATTATATGCAAAAATCCCCCGAAGAGCCAACATTCAGTTGAAATTTGCCTGCCAATTGCTTACCATAAATGGCGTCAGTTTTTTGTCCGGGAAGATATGCCCTTTTTGCTGTGAGTCGGTCTTATGAAAAGAGATACTACTTTATTGCCGCTTGATACCTCGCGCGACTGCGCTGCCCAACAGTTTGCCGTCCTTACAAAAATGACTATCAGCGAAAGGGCTGAAATGACCTTTCAACTCAGCGATAATCTCAGATCGACCATCGTATCCGGAATTCGCCATCGCCATTCCGACTACAACCAGGATCAGGTAACAAAGGCCCTGTTGCGTCTTACGCTCGACAAAGATATGTTCGACAAGGTCTTTCCCGGCTGTGAGATAATGCCATGACCACGCAAAAAGAGTTTCTCCAGACGCTCGTCAAGGCTTTGAAACGTGCCAATATTCCGTACATGCTCTCAGGTTCCGTTTCCAGCAGTTTTCACGGACATCCAAGGGCAACCAATGACGTTGATATTGTCATCGACCCGGGAGAAGAGCAGTTGCTGAGCTTTGTGGACATGCTCGGGTCGGATTGCTATGCCAGCAAAGATGCCGCTTTGCAGGCCCTCAAAGACAATGCAATGTTCAATATCATTGACACTAAGGCAGGCTGGAAAGCCGATTTTATCGTCAGAAAAAACAGGCCATACAGCCGGCAGGAATTTGACAGAAGAAAAAGTGCGGTTGTTATGGATATCGACCTGTGCGTCCTTTCGGCGGAAGATTCTATTTTGAGCAAACTGGAATGGTCGAGGGGCAGAGAATCTCAAGCTCAATTCAAAGATGCTCTGGGCGTACTCATGGTTCAATGGGACAGGCTGGACTTCGATTACCTCGCCAAATGGGCGAAGGAACTGAAAATAGAAGATTCCTTAGAGCAACTGTTGAAGGAAATCCGGAAAACAAAATCCTGAAATCCATGAAGGACAGAAATGAATATCGAACAAGGAGAGCAAAAAAGATCCCTGACGTCTTTCTGTGAAGTAAGATGTGTCAAATAGTTTTCTGATTTTAACCAGTACAAGTTTTAGGGTTAAAAAGATGAATACGAGCAAAGACAACGCTTACGAAAAACGCCTCCTGAACATTTTCAAGGTAATCTCCTGGTTAGATCACAAGAGATGGAACCAGGAAGAATGGATAGATGTTCTTCCAATCAAGTTTGTTGAAGAAGTGATAACTCCCGATTTACAGCCATCACAAAAAATCCTTATTCACTGGTTAATTTATGTTACTAATAGAGTAAAGCAGGCGGATACAATATGGGAAAGGAACACCGATTCGATTAAAAACCTGGTAGTAAGCTACTCTGCAGATGGCTGGTCAGAAAAAGACATTGCAAGGTTGTGTAAAAAACACGAGAACGATATCAAAGGACTTCCCGCTGACTTAGAATCCATCAAGAGAACGTTAATTCTTTTATTAGAGTACGACAAGGACATCATCGGTTTTATCACGAGAAAGTTGTCTCAATGGGACAGCAAATGTTCCAAAAAAGTTTGTGCCAGAATTGCTTTTTCCCTGTACCTGCTGAGTTATAAAGGTGTGGGTTCTCTTGCAAAGAGTAAGAAAGGCAGAAGGAAAGAACAAGATGGATTGAATAAAGCGATGGATGACGCGAAGCAGGTTCTAAGCAACAACGTTGAGTTTGAAAAACAATTTGAAAGATGGCATGGACGAAGATGGCATAAACGAATATGGGCTGCTCTTCGTGATTATACGAAATGTGAGCCGTTAAGAGAGATATTTATCGAAGGCATGGCGGATACGGAGAAGAAAAAAATATGGAGAGAAGGTTTTAATAAACAATTAGAGTTGCCGGGAGATATTTGGAATGCACGGTTTTTCCAGAGGTGCATTGAGCCAATTACAGAAGCTATGGCAGTAAACGGCAAAGGGGCATCGAAAGTTGTAAGAGAACTGTGGGAGAAAATAAAATGCAAGTGCCCTGAGTCGTATCCGGAACAATTTGATGTAAGTTTTGACTTCGCTCCAAGAATGTGTGCGAAAAATCTATGTGCCATTTGTCCATTTGGCCCCAATGGTGCTGAAGATATTTGTATCCCAACCCAAGATAAATGTTGCCCGGTGGCTTTGACAAGTTGTGGGTATGTTGTTAAATGCAGCAGTGAGCAGGGCGAATGTATACTCAAAGACGGCATTGGTAAAGGGGCTTGCGAGAATAGCTGAGCTGTAATAATCTCAGGATAAAGGTATTTGGAAACAAAAAGGGTACAATAACAAAACCCGTATTGGCCTGTGTTTGCGTGGGGATGTAAGCAGTTCAAACATGCTGGTGCCAGCACACCCATAGCACTGGGCCGTCAGGTTAGCTGCTGCTTACGCTGCGTAGCGCAGGATTTCGATTTCTACACCATTTTGTACGGCCTGGGCTGCGAGTTTCTCGATTTTGGCTGTGACGGTATCGCTGAGATAATATTCGCCGCAGTTTTCGCAGATGTCGGCTGGGACTTCCTTAATTACTACCGTCGTATGCTCCCTGTCCAGGATTACGGTAGCGAAACCGTCTTTGGTTTGACCTTGCCTGCAAATTACACATTTCATTAGTCAACTCTCCTTGATTTAAAGTCCTCAGTCGAGGATTCCGGTGACGAGGTCGCCTGGTTTGGCTTGTTTTTGGTTGGTTAGTTCTGCTTTGAAGTATCTTTTTGTTCTTCCTGTTGTTGGGTTTGTTGATTCTGTTATTATTTCGACTTTTTGGCCTTTGAAGCTGTTTCGGAAGTCTTTTTGCAGTTTTTTGTCGAGATTTCGTAGTTTTTGTGATCTTTTTTTGATCACTTCGGGGTTGATCTGGTTTGGCATTATTGCCGCTGGGGTGCCTTTTCTTGGGCTGTAGCTGAAAACGTGGACCTTTGAGAATTGTACCTGGCGGGCGAGGGTCATGGTTTCTTCGAAATCTTCGTCGGTTTCGCCGGGGAAACCTACTATTATGTCCGTTGTTATTGCCGGCCGGTCGAGGCGTGTTTTCAATTGCTCGACTGCGCTGATAAAGTCGTTTTTTCGGTATTGGCGCCTCATTCGGGTTAAAATGCGGTCCGAGCCGGACTGGAGCGGCAGGTGGAGGTGGGGCATTATGTTGTCGTATCTGGTCATTACATCGAGCAGTTTTTCGGTAACATCACCTACTTCTAATGAGCTAAGCCTTATTCTGGCGAGATTCGGGACGTGGACCAGTTTTTCGAGCAGGCTTGGGAGTGTGTCCCTTCTGGCGGGGTCCCAGTTTTTTCTGACGACGGTATTCTGGCCGTAAGCTCCTAAGAATACTCCGGTTAGGACGATTTCTTTGTGTCCTGCCTTGGCGAGGGCCTTTGCCTCTTCGATGACGATTTTTGCATCTTTGTTGCAAACATTTGTGCGAATTTTGGGTACTATACAGTATGTGCAACATCCGTCACAGCCGTCTTGAATCTTCAAAAAGGCCCTTGTCTGACCTGAAAATGCGGTTAAAGGGGTCAATTTGGGTTCGGCGGGGGCTGAGTGTCGCTCCAGGGCAGCGAGTGTTGCAGCGAGATCGTCTTTTTTGCGGACGATGTGGAGATTTGAGCCTATGTTGTTTAGTTCGTCGGTTTGTGCGGCTGGGAGGCATCCGGCGACGACTATGGTGGCCTTTGGGCTGTTTTTTTGTGCTTTTCTGATGGATTGCCGGCTCTTTGACGATGCAATATGGGTGACACAGCAGGTGTTGATGACGACGAGATCGGCCTTAGAGCCTGCGGAAACGGGGTTTAGACCGTGGCTCTGGAGCAGTTGTCGTATCTGCTGGGTCTCGTATTGGTTGACCTTGCAACCCAAGGTGTCTATGGTAAAAGTTTTCACAATGTGCTATAATAGAATTATTACGTAAAATGGACAAGCGGTTTTGGCGCAGGTGGCCAAAGATTTGGCGTACTGTGAGGTCCACAATATTTCAATTTGGCGTCCAGTGCCAGCGGTATTTGGCGGCTGAGAGCCGGGTTAAAGGAGAATTTCGATATGGGCGCAGGAAGGCGTGGCGTTTGGGCGATTGATATCGGAACGATTTCGTTGAAGGCTTTGCGCCTGGGCAGGGCTGACGAGGGTTACGAAGTGCTGGGTTTCGACTATATCGAGCACAGTATGCCTCTGACGATGGAGGGCCTTGGCGCGGAAGAAAGAGACAGGATCATCAGCGAGACGTTGGCGACGTTTTCCGGTCGCAACGAGCTTGGCAAGGACGAGGTGGCTATCTCGGTGGCCGGTCATACGAGTTTTGCGAGGTTCATCAAGCTTCCTCCCGTGGAGACCAAGCGTATACCGCAGATCGTTCAGTTCGAAGCTGTTCAGCAGATCCCGTTCGACATCAACGAGGTCGAGTGGGACTGGCAGATCATGGACAACCCGGACAGCCCGGATACCGAGGTTGGCATTTTCGCGATCAAGAACGAACTTATCAACGCGACGATGGACCATTTTTCGCGTGAGAATATGAAAGTGGCGTGCGTTCAGATCGCCCCGATGGCGTTGTATAATTACGCGATGTATGACCGCAACGACATTAGCAACGGCGGCAAGCCCATTGTGGTTCTCGATATGGGCGCCGAGAATACGACGCTGGTGGTTTGCACGAAGCACGGTGTCTGGCAGCGGAGCATTCGTATCGGCGGCAACACGTTTACCGAAGCTATTGCCGACGCGTTCAAGCTGCGGCAGGCCAAGGCGGAGAAGCTCAAACGCACGGCCCCGATGAGTAAATACGTTCGGCAGATATTCACGGCGATGAAGCCTGTGTTTACGGACCTGGGCAGTGAAGTTCAGCGCAGCCTCGGTTTTTATACGGGCAGCGGTTCGAGCGGCAAGAAGGGATTCTCGAAGATCATAGCGTTGGGCGGCGGCATGAAGCTTCAGGGTGTTACGAAGTACCTTCAGCAGACGCTCGGTGTGCCGGTTGTAAAGCCGGATACCTTCGAGAAGCTCAAGGTCGGCGAGGATGTCTCGTCGGCGAAGTTCCACAAGAACGTGTCCGATTTCGGTGTAGTTTACGGTCTGGCGGTTCAGCTTCTCGGCGAGTCGACGATCGAGACGAACCTTCTTCCCCGCAGGATAGCCAGGGCGATGACGTGGAATCGCAAGGGGAAATATTTCACGATTGCGGCGAGTATTCTGATGGCGGTTGCGGTATTGAGTTACGGCAATGTCAGCCGTGCGAGGCGTCTTTACAACAGCAACAGTTCGCTGCGTTCGCAAACGAGTAATGTTGTTATGATGGCGCGTGAGGCGACGAGTGAACTGGAGACTCAGACCGGTCGCAGCGGGGCGATTGCGGCGAAGATACAGAAGCAAATGAATCTTTTCAAGTATCGTGAAGTGATTCCGCAGTTGAATGAGCTGATGATCACCTGTCTTCCGAATGCGGAGAATAATTCCGATCAGGCGGAGCTTTACGAGGCGTTCGAATCCGGTGATGTCAGCATGGTGGTTTCGTTTCCCAGGGATGAGCGAAAGCAGTTGTTTTTGACGCGAATGTCGATTAAGTACGCTGCGAATCTACCTGATGCTGAATTTGCGATACAGCCCGGTTCTGTGGGCGGTGCAGCCGGGTTTTTGGGTCATGTCGGCGCTGCGTCATATTCGGCGTCGACGTACTCTGGCGATGACGAAGATGATGTGATGATCCCCGGTTTTGTCATTGGCATAGAGGGCTGGTCTCCGTACGCGAATATAGATGAGTTGATGGACCCGCCCGGTGTCGGCACAGACCGCAGCCGATGGGGCTTGGTGACTCGTCTCGAGAACCTGTCCAAGATAGCTCCCAAGTCCGGTCTGGAACTTTATGAGAAGGGGAATATACAGCATTTCAGACTTGACACGGAAGAGTTGGAAGTCGGTTCTCCGGGGATGCCGGTGGGTATTGGCGTTCTCAAGGAGGTTCGACGTGTGTCGGAGGAACAGTTGCCCGCGGGCGCAGCACCCGGTGGTTACGCTGTGAGACCGGTTTCACCGCTGATAGGCAGGCGTCCCGTCGGGTCTGCGGGTATCGGTCTGCGTCAGGACCGCATTTTTGTCGAGAATGTGTTGATCGATCCGATGACCAACGAAGAAATGAGCAAGGTCTTCGACATTATTACGGAAGAGGACCTGGCGACAAACAGCGAACTGACGAACAAGCAGCTT
>DAOVVQ010000242.1 GCA_030637065.1 Planctomycetota bacterium | reverse complement strand
ATGAAAACGACCAATTTAAGGCTTGCAATGTCGCCTGAAAATGGATACAATGAATGATATACCAGTTATTTAGCCGTTTGGAGTATATTCCGCGGCGCTTACGGAATTTTAGTGCAATCATAACGTAAAGGAGAAGCAATGAAAAGAACCACACTGTTACTGATCGCTGCCCTGCTCATACCAGCAGCCGTAACCCAGGCCCAGGCGATAATCACTGTTAATCAAGACGGAACGGGGGGTTTCACAACGATACAGGCAGCAATTAATGCGGCGAATGACGGAGATACCGTCATGATTTCCGATGGGGTTTATACCGGGCAAGGCAATCGCGACATTGATTTTTTGGGGAAGGCTATTATTGTTTGCAGCAAGAGCGGTGCCGAAAAATGCACCATCAATTGCCAGGCGGAGTACGGCTAAGCTTTATGTTGCCGGTGAACTTGAAACCGGGCTGTGCATTTATGGTTCGGATACAATTCGTGTGGTCCAGGCCCAGCGGCGAGCGCCACGACGACCTTCGGGTGGTCGGGATCGGCGGAGATGAGGGGTGTTGGGTTGGGTTTGACGCTGCGCGGCGTTGTTTTATCTGGATTCCCGAACGGGGTTATATAAAATCTCGATATGCAATGCTATCTGGATCAGGCACGAGAATAAAGCCCAATGCGTATAATTAAATCTGTTGCATCTTCCCGGCTTCGGCGATACCATTATCCCGACGGGCAGCAGCATTAACATCCAGTATTATCCCGGGAGTAGCGATTATGAAAAAAATAGTGCTTGAGGCGATCGAAACGCATACAAAACTTCTCGATGAGTTCCGCCAAAGCGGCGTCGAGGCGGTAGTTGCCGCCGCTGAGATGGTCATATCGTCGCTGAAGGCGGGCGGAACCGTCTACCTGTGCGGAAACGGCGGCTCAGCCGCAGACGCCCAGCACATAGCCGGCGAGTTCATCGGAAGGTTCAAAAAGGACCGCGCTGCACTGCCAGCCGTGGCACTCACTACCGATACATCGGTGATCACCTGCATCGGAAACGATTGCACCTTCGAGGATATCTTCACCCGGCAGGTCCAGGCCCTCGTAAAAACCGGAGACGTCCTATGGGCATTTTCGACAAGCGGAACTTCCCCGAATATACTCTCAGCGGCAAAGCTGGCAAAAGAAAAAGGAGCCAAAGTCCTGGCATTTACAGGAAAACCGGCGACAAAATTGCAGGATATATCCGATGTCTGCCTGAATATCGACGCACCAAACACCGCCGCAGCCCAGGAAATACACCAACTCGCATACCACACTATATGCCAACTCGTCGAACAGAAAATGTTCCCCTGACAACAATGAAGGATTGCGGCAAAAACGGCCACCGAGACTGGCTACTGAATTTGGGTGGCAGCGCGTTTGCGCAGCAAACCGATGGGCGTATGCAGACCAGCATACTATTCAAGCGGGATTGCTAAAAAAGGGGGCCGCTGTCGGCAGGGTGGCCCAAGGCCCACGCGGTTTCTTAGGGCAGATTTCTCCGTATAACCGCCGCTGTGGCAACCGTCTGCGAAATGTCATTGATCGTAACGGTTATCGAGATCTGGACATTCCTGATTGACGAGGGATCGCCGGGCACCACTGCACGATCGAAGGTGATCGCGGCTACATTCTCGCAAAGCACATACTCGGTGCTCGTCGAATTTTCCACCAGATAGAGCGTACTGCTGCCGCTGTCATACCTGTACGTCACATCGTCGCCGCCGCTGGTTATCATACTGCAGCGGGAGTTGTCAGCGTCGTCGTCCGCTTCGGCGCCGATAACGGCAACGGCCTGGGCGGTACGCAGATCGGTCGTGATCCGCAAAAGACTCTGGCGGGCCGTATTCATCGCCCGGGTGAGGTCCTCGTTGACCGTGAAATTGATCGCCGCCGCGTGGATCGCCACAGCCGCCGCTGCGAGCATTACGCCCATTATGATCAGCGACAACATGACCTCTGCAAGGGTGAAACCGAATCTGGATTGCATTTTTCTGCTGACCATTATTATCCCCTTTCGAGACCTCAAAGCCGGGCACGTATCCAACTGGCGGAACTCACCTGGTTTCCGTTAAGCAATATGCTGACCGTCACCCGCACAAAATCGCTGCTGTGATCGGATACGACATTTTCAAAATCGGAGGCGCTCACGTTCTCGACGACAACCTGCTGGCTGAATGCGGAAAACGCCGTAAGAGCTGTACCGCTAACGTCAACGGGAGGCGAAAAAGTCTGCCCGTCAAAGTCATCCAGATCGTCGTAATCGGCAACACTGCCCTCTCCGGTCTCAACGCCGAACGTCGCTATCCCCGTATCAGGATCGATCGCGGGTAAAGCAGCGCTAAGCTCCCGTATCTCTTCGATCAAAAACTCCGCCGTCGACAGGTTCAGGCCCGCACCGGTAACCTGAGTATAAGCCCCCATCGCCGCGACGATCGCGGTAAGCGAAACGCCGATGAGAACCACGGCCAAAAGCGCCTCTAAGAGCGTAAAGCCGCCCTTTGCCCCGAACCGATCGTTCCTGCGATAAATCTTCATGATTCGGTCTCCTGATTCAGTCTTCTGATTCAGTCTCCTGCTAATGCTGCGTCACAAGACTGGACATCTTGAATATGGGCAATATCACGCTCATCGCAATAAAGCCGACCAACATTCCCATCACCACGATCATAATAGGCTCGATCATAGATGTGACCATTTTGATCACGGTCTTTAGTTCCCTGCCGTAAAACTCCGAAACGTCGCTTAAAACTTCACTGAGCGTCCCGGATTCCTCGCCGCTTCCGATCATCTGAACCACACTGGCGGGCATCAGCGCAGGCTCGTTTATGCTGGTGGCGATCTTCTTACCCTCGCGAACGGCCTCATGTACTTTACGCCACATCCTTTCATAGAGAGCGTTGCCCGATATCTGCGCGGTAATCGCGAGCGTATCGAGGATAGGAACTCCGGCACTGGTCAAGACTCCCATAGTATGCAAACTTCGGGTAATATAAAGACTCTTGCACAGCGTCCTTAAGAGAGGGATCTTCAGCTTTACCCCATCCCACCAGACTCCACCGGCTTTGGTATTGATGAAATATATGAAACCGCCTATAACACCGCAAACCCCGGGAAGAATGATGAACCAGTAGTTCCGAAGACCTCCGCTCGCCGCCATGATTATCTTCGTGGGAAGAGGCAGATACTGCTCCTTGCCCGCAAAAACCAGCAGGAAACGGGGCAGAACAAACATAAGCAGAAACAAAGTGGTAACTACAGCCATAACTGCGATAATGATAGGATAAACCATCGCGCCTATCACCTGGGACCGGGTGTCGGCCTCCTGGTCGAGATAGCTGGCCAACTGCTGGAGCATCGAACTCAACGCACCGGAAATCTCGGCTGCCGCGATCATATTGATATACAGATTACTGAAAACATCGGAATGCTCGTTCAGCGCCTGCGACAGACTCTGACCGCCTTCGATCCTTTCCTTCAGGTCGAAGATGATCTCCCTGAACTTCTTCTTCTCGATCTGACCGGCTATCGAATCCAACGCTTCCTGAAGACTGATGCCCGCACGGATCATCACGGCAAGCTGATTTGTAAAGTTCAGAATATCCTTGTGCTTGGGCCCCGCCTCGATGCTGAAATTCATCACCCTTTGCATAAAGGTGTTTTCTTCACCCTCGATGACACCTACCTGCGCCGCCGCATGTCTCTCTGCCAGGCCGCTTTTTACCGATGTATTTCCCATACCACCGGAAGGCTGTTCGTTTCTCGACATTGTTCTGTCCTTAATCTGTAACCGGGTCTAATTGGAACCGTTTATCGCCACCTGAACCTTGCCAGCGGGAGATAGCAGTTTGTCAAGTTTGCTGGGATTCGTCGACCGCAGGATCGCCTCGTCGCGATCGATATAACCCTTGAGACACATATCGGCAATACTGTGGTCCATACTCTGCATCCCCATCCGGCGGGACGTCTCGATAACGTTGGGTATCTCGTAAACCCTGTTTTCGCGGATGCAGTTCCGGACGGCGGACGTGCAAAGCAGTATCTCCGTGCAGGGCACCATGCCGGGCTGATCTATACGCTTAAACAGCGTCTGCGATATCACCGCCTGAAGGGTATTAGACAGCATCGCACGAATCTGATTCTGCTGATTGGCGGGATAAATGTCGATTATACGCTCGACCGTCTGGGAGGCATTAACCGTATGCAGCGTCGAAAGTACCAGATGTCCCGTCTCCGCTGCGGTGATCGTCGAACTGGTCGTTTCCAGATCGCGCATTTCACCGACGAGGATAATGTCGGGGTCCTGACGCAAAACGTGCCTGAGCCCGGAAGCAAAATCAAGGCAGTCCGAACCGATCTCCCGCTGTTCTATCATGCAGTTGACATTCTCAAAGGCATACTCGACCGGGTCTTCCAGCGTAATTACACGCTTCTTGAACTTCTCATTGATCACACCTATCATCGCGGCAAGTGTCGTACTCTTGCCGGAACCCGTGTGGCCCGTAACAACGACAAGCCCGCGGGGCAGGTCGGTCAACTCGGCGACGATATCAGGCAGATGCAAATCGTCGATCACGGGAATCTGACTGGCGATGACCCGAAACGAGATCGCTATCGAATCCCGCTGATAGTGAGCGTTGACACGAAATCGGCTGCCGTCTTCTATCCAGGTCGAAAAGTCAATGTCGCGTTCCTGCTCGAAACGCGTGAACTTCTTCTCGCCGATCATGTCTTCCACCAGCTTCTTGGCGATCTCGTCGTCCACTATCGGCAGATCCATGACCACCAGTTCCGTATTGATACGCATTACCGGTGGCATGCCTATGTTGATGTGAACGTCCGAAGCCTCGGACTCGATCGCCTTGGCTAACATTATTTTATATTCAATCATACCGCTATCCTGTCATGGTTAAACAAAATCCCGTTTCCACTCTTATCCATACGGCCTCTCAGAAACCGCTCATTTCTCCGTATCAGTCGCCGCAGGGTCGATGTCATCCACGTCGTGCAGCAATTCTTCAGTGACCATCACCGGTTGACTCTTCTTTGCGGCCTTGGCCGCCTTTTTGTCTTTCGTCATTCCAGAACCGCTTTTGCCTTTTCTGTCTTCACCCAGATTTTCGACAAAAGCCTCGTCCTCGGTCTGACCGTAGACCTGCGTAACACGCAAAACCTCCTCGACAGTGGTAAGGCCCTGCTGCACCTTTTCCATGCCGTCGTCGAAGAGACTCGGCTGTTTGCTCTCCCTGAATGCCAGCCGCATACTATTAACCGAAGAGTCCTTGTTGATAATATCCCTGAATACGTCGTCAATTATCATCAGTTCGAAAATTCCAGCCCTTCCCGCGTAACCAGTCCCGCGACACTCATCACAGCCGGCCCCGTGAACGACATTCTTGATATCTATCCCAGCCGCCTCAACGTGCTTTCGCATATTGCCGCTGATCTTATGAGGCTCTTTGCAATGCGTGCATATCCGGCGAACAAGCCGCTGGGCAAGGATGCCGTTTAGAGATGCCGCTATCAGATATGGCTCGATACCGATATTTACGAGCCGCGAAATACTGCTCGGGGCATCGTTGGTGTGAAGCGTCGAAAGAACCAGGTGGCCGGTCAAAGCCGCCTGAACCGATATTCGTGCCGTTTCATTGTCCCGAATCTCGCCTATCATTATTATGTCAGGATCCTGTCGCAGCAGCCTCCTCAGAGAGGCCGCAAACGTCAAACCGATCCTCTCGATGACCTGAACCTGATTACAGAATTCCAGATTGTATTCCACCGGATCTTCCACAGTCGAAACATTCAACTCGTCGCTCTCCATCTCACTAAGCGCCGAATACAACGTCGTACTCTTTCCGGAGCCGGTCGGACCGGTGACCAGCAGTATCCCGTGCGGCATCGCGATCTGGCCGCGGAAATCCTTCAGGGTCTT
>DAOVVQ010000031.1 GCA_030637065.1 Planctomycetota bacterium | reverse complement strand
GCGTTACTATGCGGAGCTGACCGACCTGGACCGCGAAGTCGGCCAGGCCCTGCAATTGCTCGATGAGACGGGGCGGACACAGGACACGCTCGTGTTCTTTTCCTCCGAGCAGGGTTGGGCGCTGGGTTATGCCAAGTGGTCGAACTGGAATCTCGGCGTCCATACCGGCCTGATCGCGCGTTGGCCCGGCCACATTGCCCCCGGAACGGAAACCGATGCGCTCGTTCAGATGGCCGACGTGGTGCCAACCCTGGTCGAAGCGGCTGGAGGCGACAGCGAATCGCTCGACCTCGACGGCTCCAGTTTTCTAAAAGTGCTGACGGGCAAAGCAAACACACATCGCCAGTACGTCTACGGCGTCCACAACAATGTTCCCGAGGGCGAGCCGTATCCGATCCGTTCGCTGCGCGACGGCGAGTTTCACTACCTGCTGAATCTCAAAAGCGATGCAGCGTATCACGAAAAACACGTGATGGCGGAAAATTCGCGGCTGATCTGGTGGCCGTCGCTGCAGGAAGCGGCCGAAAAGGGAGATGTGCGGGCGATATCGCTGATGAAGAAATATCGCGATCGTCCGAGAGAGGAACTCTATCGCGTCGACAAAGATCCTTACGAGATGCAAAACCTGGCGGACGATCCGGAGTACGCAAGCGTCAAAAAACGCTTGCGCGCCGAGTTGAAACGCTGGATGACCGGGCAAGACGACCCGGGCGCCGCGATGGACACCCCCGAAGTGTACGCCGCCAATAAACAAATGGGCCCGGCCCCAAAGAAACCCGTGAAGAAAGCCCCGCGAAAGAAAAAGGGTGAGGGATGATCGACAGCAATGTTTGTCGTATGTTGGCGATGCAGTTACTGTCTACCTGTCTCTCCCGGGAATATCCGGAGAATGTATGAAAGAGACGCTCGAATTGAATATCCTGGTCCTTTTGATGCTTATTGTCGCCGGCATGGCTGGTTCGGCGCAGGCTGGGGCGAAGCCGAATATTGTTTTGATATATGCCGATGATTTCGGCTGGAACGGTACTTCGGCGCAGATGCACCCGGATCGGGCGGACTCGAAGAGCGATTATTACGAGACGCCGAATATCGAGCGTCTGGCTGAGGGGGGGATGCGTTTTTCTCGCGGCTATTCGCCCGGCCCGAACTGTTCGCCCAGCCGGCACGCGCTCTTGAGCGGGATGGGTCCGGCAAAGAACCGCAAGTGCGATATCGGAGTCGGCAGGGGGCCGACGGAGCATGTTAAGTGGCTGGCGGCGAGGAACAGCCCGGATCCGCTTGCCGAGGTGGTCACATTTCCCGGGTTATTGCGCGATCATGCGGGATATGCGACCGCACATTTCGGCAAGTGGCACCTGCCGGACGATCCGGGGGTGGTTGGTTACGATGAGCATGACGGCAGCCGCGGAAACGCCGGCGGCGGGGGGGATAAGGATCCTAAGTATATCTTCGAGGTAACCGGCAGCGGGATCGCGTTTATGAAGAAGCAGGTGAAGGCGGGCAAGCCATTCTACCTGCAGCTTTCGCATTTTGCGACGCATCTGCCGATCCAATATCGCAACGCGACATTGGCTAAGTATCAGAAGATGGATAAGGGCAGTCGGCATACGAACCCGGAATATGCCGCGATGACGGCGGACCTCGATGTCGGCGTCGGGATGATCCTCGACGAGATCGACCGGTTGGGCATTGCCGGAAATACCTACGTGGTTTACACAGCCGATAACGGTGCGCTTCGCGGTGAAAATGACATTTCCACCAGCAATGACCCGCTGAACTTCGGCAAACCCCAGGTCTGGGAGGGCGGGATCCGCGTGCCGTTTATCGTTCGCGGTCCGGGCGTAAAGGCGAACAGTTGGTGCCATTATCCGGTCGTCGGCTATGACCTGTACCCGACCTTTTGTCAGTGGGCCGGTATTCCCAGCCGCGTGCCGGATTGTGTCGAGGGCGGCAGCCTGGTAGCGACTCTGGCCTCCGGCGGCAAGGCCAACATTAAACGCAAAAATCCCTTTCTCGTCTTTCATTTTCCCAATTATGTTCTCGGCGGCGGTAAGGGCGCAAGGCCCCAGTCGGCTATTATGACCGGCGATATGAAATTGATGAAGGTCTACGAGTGGGACCGCCCAAAACTCTTTGACCTGTCGAATGACATCGGCGAACGAAACGATATATGGGAAAAGATGCCCGAGCGGGCCAGGCAAATGCACGCGACGCTTGAGGAGTATCTGCAAGAGGTCGATGCCCCGATGCCGAAGTATAACCCCGATTGGGACATGACCCCAGAGGAGTGGACGGCATGGAGCAAAACCCAAAAGCAGGAAAACCCCAGGCCCAAAAAGGCGGCCAGGAAAGCACAGAAGAAATCCAATAAATAAAAGGAGGTTGAATGATCAAGCGAAACGTTGTGGTATTGGCGATACTACTTGGTTGTATGAGCCAGGCGATCGCAGGTGTCGTTTCCGTTTGCGGCGGAGAGATTCTGTTCGACGGTAAACCAATCAAGATAATTGGTCTGCGCTGCTCGAACGCGCTGATTTCAGATGCGATAACACAGCAACTCATCGGTCAACTGGACACTTTCAAATCCTATGGCGTCAACACGGTCAGTATCTTTTTTATGGGATCGCGGTTTGGGGATGTTAAAGGTTATCATGCCGATTCGTCGCTTGATCCGGTTTATGCGAGACGGATGGGACGGATTATCGAGGCGGCAGATGAGCGAGGTTTGGTCGTTCTTGTGGGCTGTTTGTATTGGAGCACATCACGGGCAAAAGAAGACCTTGAGCAAGTATGGCAGCAGGCCGATGCAAACAAGGCGATCGCCAATACTGTGCGTTGGCTAAGCGAGCACAACTATCATAATGTGTTTGTCGATGTGGATAACGAAGGTATGGCGCACGATGCGACTGGTTGGAGCATTGCCTCGATGATAGATGCCGGCCACGCGGTCGATCCGTCGATTATGATCGCTTACAATGATGGTGATCCGCCGCCGGATAATGCAGACCTTTATATCCATCACAGTCCGAAGGTGGCAGGCAAGCCCTGGCTGGACAGCGAGTCTACGCCGAAAAATATAAAGTATTGGGGTGATTACAGCAAAAAGAGTCATCACGAAACGGAGAGCGGTTACTATAATTACTCCCGGATCGGTCGGTACACGGCGGCGATGAAGGAAGCACAACTTGCCCAGACGCGCGAGGGAATAGAAAACTACAATGGGATCATGCTGGCATCTACCTGGCTGCAATGTATTCCGGATGAAGGTGTTGGCGGGCCATTTATGAAGCCCGGAGGACGTTCAAATATCGATGACGTTGACGCGGATATCGACACACTCCATCCAGACGCCGGCATTGGCTGGTGGCTGGAGTATGTTCGAGACCGTTACGGCCGCGAATCAACGAAAGCGGCGAGCAGGTTAAGCGTGAAGACTGAGGATAAAAGGAAGTGAGAGTCGATAAACGTAATTGATAAGGAGTTGTGAAATGATGGACAGGCGAGACTTTATTAAGACTGTGTCATTTGGCACGGCGTCAGCGGGCTTTCCCGGGTTGCTTAAGGCGGCTGGGAAGGGGAAACTGCCTAACATAGTCGTGTTTCTTTCCGACGATCTCGGTCGGCTGGATACGTCGATCCACGGCTCGAAGGACGCCAGAACGCCGACTATGGACAGGCTCGCCGCAGCCGGCATGGCCTTTGACAATGCTTATGTTGCCTCGCCATCGTGCTGTCCGAATCGTTTTTCGCTGCTCACCGGCCTTATGCCCGCTCGACACGGCGCCCATCCCAACCACAGCCAGGTCAAAGAGGGAACTAAATTCCTGCCGTCGGTTCTGAAAGCAATGGGCTACCACATCGCCTCCTTCGGGAAGGTCGCGCACGGCAGGCGAGGTTTCGAGGACTGCGACTTCAACTCACCGACTCCTACCGATATGTCTACGAACGTGCAGGCTTACTTTGCTCAGAACCGGATCAAAGGGCCGATCTGTCTGCTCGTCGGTGACAGGCGGCCACACGTGCCCTGGATCGCCGAAAGCACATACGATCCTGATGCCGTGACGCTGCCGCCGTATTTTATCGATACGCCCCAGACTCGCGAGCATTGGGCCCGCTATCTTACCGATATCACGGGCATGGACGAGGAAATGGGACGGGTTTATGATTTTGCACAAGAAAAGTTTGGCGACAATTTCATCTTCCTCTTCAGCAGCGATCACGGCGGCCAATGGCCCCTGGGCAAATGGAATCTCTATGACGCCGGCGCACGTGTGCCGCTGATCGCCGTCTGGCCCGGACATATCAAGGCGGGCAAGCGAACGGACGCTATGGTGAGCTGGGTGGATATTCTTCCGACGCTGATCGATCTTACCGGCGGCAGGGCCCCCGATGACATAGACGGCAAGTCATTCGCCAAAGTGCTGCTTGGAAAGAGGAAAATGCACCGCGATAAGATTTTCACCACGCATACCGGAGACGGCAGCATGAATATTTTCCCTATCCGCAGCGTGCGCATCGGCAGGTACAAATACATCCACAACCTGCGGCCCGATGCTTATCACACCAACCACTCCGACCTCATTCGCAAGGACGGGGCAGGTGCCTACTGGGACTCGTGGGATAAGGCCGCAAAAAAAGATCCAAAGGCCGCCGGCATTCTCAAGAGGTATTACACGCGTCCGGAATTCGAGCTTTTTGACCTTGAGAATGACCCTCTTGAACGGAGCAACCTTGCCGATAACCCCGAATACAAAAGCAAACTTAAGCAGCTTAAGGCCGAGTTGGCAAAGTGGACCACGGCGCAGGGCGACGAACTGCTCCCGCACAGTGAGCCCTATCTTACATCTAAGCCCGTTCCGGTTGTCAAGCAAAAGAAATAGTAAAACAAAGGGCAAGAAGTAAACTGAAGATTAATGAGGAGTTGATGTGATTAACAGGCGTGATTTTCTTAAGAGGTGCGGCATCGCTGCATCCGGGGCTTTTGTTCTCTCCAATAAGGAAATGGAGGTCAAGGTCGGCAGGGGCGGGCCTAATATTATCTTTTTTATTACCGATGACCAGGTCAAAGATGAGCTTGCCTGCTACGGTGGCGATGTGCTGACGCCGAATATCGACCGCCTGGCCAGCGAAGGGATGCGGTTTGACAACGCCCACGTCGTTTCCTGCGTATGCACGCCTTCGCGATATACTTTTTTCACGGGCCGCTACCCCGGCAATTCGTATTTTCCGTCGTACCTGGAGGAGTTTCCCAAGGACCGTCACGGCCATCCGGCCTTTAACGTCGGGCTGGAAGACGATAATATGAACGTCGGCAACGCGCTGCGGCTTTCGGGTTACGTTACCGGCCATGTCGGCAAGCTGCACGTCGGTCCGGAGCTTAAGAGCACGGAGGCCTATACCAGTTTCGGTCTGTACGATTCGTCAGCCAAGAGCGGCGTCGACCCGGACGATCCGGCGGTGATCGCCGGCTGGCAGCATAACGAGCGTTGGTATCGCCAGTGGATCAAGGACCGCGGGTTCTCCTGGGCCAAGCACGTCTACTGGGGCAACGTCAAGCATCCGTACAGCGAACACAATCCCGAGTGGACCCTCCAGGCGGCCCTGGAATTCATCGACGAAAACCACGACAAGCCGTTTTACCTGCATTACACCACGACTATGATGCACGGCGGGCCCAACGGCTGGAACAACTCGATGGACTATCCCCTAAGCTCCGGGGCGGGCAAACTCAAAAGGCTCCCCAACGTCATCGCGACTCGCGACGAAATAAAGGCACAGGTCGCCGGTGCCGGCTTTGGCGAGAGCGCCAATGGCTTTACCTGGATGGACGCGACTCTCGGCGCCATGCTCGACATGCTCGATAAATTTGGGATCGCCGACAATACGCTGTTTGTCTTCATCTCGAACCACGGCACAGAGGGCAAGTGGTCGCTGCATGACCATAACGGCACAGCCGTCCCATGCATCATCCGCTGGCCCAAGGTGGTCCCAGCCGGTTCGGTTTGCAGCAATCTGGTCCAGTCAACCGATCTGGTGCCAACGTTCTTCGATGTCGCCGGCGCCCACATTCCAAATGACTATCGCATCGACGGGACGAGCATTAAGCCGATCCTATCCGACCCGGCGGCCAATGTACACGAGCATCTTTTCTTCGAGCTTGGCGACGGGCGCGCTGTCCGCACGCAGGAATGGAAGTATATCGCGATCCGCTACAGTACCGAGCGTTTCGCGGAGATCGAAAGTGCTTCGCTGCTGAATCTGCCGGGAAAGATGGCCTATGCCGGCGGTACGAAAAACGCCGCCAATCACTTAACTCGCCGTCCGCACTATCTCGAATCGGACCAGCTCTACAACCTCTCCAGCGACCCGCTCGAAATGAATAACCTCGCCGATAACCCGGAGTACCAGGATAAACTCGATGAGATGCGGGCGATGCTGACGACCGAACTGCAAAAGCAGGGTCGCCCGTTCGGGGAGTTCGTCCCCGGCCCAGATTCGGTCCCCGTAGCTCTGATCCAGCCGTACATCGAGCAAATCAAGCTGCTTCGCCCCATAAAGGGCGGATTCGAATTGATCGACGAAGAGGCCGCCATCGCATCATCCGAACTGATAAATACCGAGCCAGCCGCCAGCGCCTCGCGTCAGGAACGTCGCATAGCACGCCAGAAGAGGAAAGAAGAAAACAGATGACCTGCATCGCGAAAATTGCCATGCATACTGAAACAGGAAAATGAGGACGAAACAAATGAACAGGCGGCATTTCATAAAAGCCAAAAGACGAATACTCGTTATTATCTTTATGCTGACAGGTATAATCAACCTTCAGGCTGAGTACACCGAGACAATGAACCCGAACGGGCTTATGAAAAACCTAAAGTCCGATTACGGGCTGATAGATGACAACGCAAAGACCAACCAGAGCGAAATTTTCCAGAAGGCCATCGATGGTCTGGCTGGGGCCGGGGGCGGGCGGCTCATTGTTCCGAAGGGGACCTATTGTATTGCAGGGGTCTACCTTAAGTCCAACGTACATCTGCTGATCGAGAAAGATACCGTTATTAAGCCGTATTGGCCTCAAGGGGAGAAAACAGTTGTGTTTATCCTGGATGCCAAACGTCCCTCTAAAACAACGCCTGAGCAGGACAAAGAGTTCATCGAGAATGTCAGCATCCGTGGGCTCGGCGGACGGTTTATTGTCGACTACTCCGAGCGCCAGCGGAAGGAGGGTGAAAGTATCCGCGCGGTCATCTGCCGCATGGTCCGAAACTTCCTCATCTCCGGCCTCGATATCAAAGATAACTTTACATCACACTGCGGGCTAACGCTGACCCCGACAGGCTCACCGGATAAGGATGTGCCTCAGTGGGAGGTTTCCCGTGCAACGGATGGAACCATCCGGAACTGCCGCATTTTTAATGCCAGCCCGGGCTACGGACTCGTCCAGTTGCACGGAGCGCAATCCGTGCACTTCGAGGATATTTATGCCAAAGGTGGCGTAGCTCTCAGGCTGGAAACAGGTGCGGTGGGCCCTCAGATCGCGGTTTACGATATCACGGCAAAGAACATCACCTGTGAGAACGGTCGTTGTGCTGTTATGTTAGGTCCGCACAGTGCGGTAAATGGCGTGGTTAAAGTCGATGGAGTTATTTCCAAAAGCTGTGCCTATGCCGTAACGATGGGAAAGGGTGGTGTGAAAGAGGCCCAGTTAAAGCTCGATCCTGATGCAACGGACGGCAGTTTTGCCGATGGCAGTTATGTCAAAAATATCCACGTTATTTTCGGCAAAAATGCGCAGATCAAGACGCACGTGATGCTGGCGATCCCGGAAGAATACTATGACGATTTGTATTTGAGGTGGTTCAACAAGTTCTTTGAAGGACCGTCGATCGGAGCGGTGAAGGATACCACTGAAGGCCTGTACCACATTAAGATCGAAAACGTGACCTTTGAGGGCTTTAAGTATAACACCGACAAGAATATCCTGACTCCGGAAGATTTTCGGCCGGGGAAATGGCCGGATGAACTGCGTAAATGGAAGGAAAGAAAGGGTACTGATACCACAGGAAAGTAATAATGAAGCACACACAGACAAGACGGAGTTTCCTTAGAAAAATTGTGATTGCTACCGCTGCCATACCGATGGCCCGCATGGCCCATGCCCGGAATGCATCTGTTTCAAAACCCAATATCGTTATCGTTATCGCCGACGACCTTGGCTGGTTCGATGTCAGTTACCATGGCGGGCCGATCCCGACTCCCCGCATCGACCGCTTCGCGAAGGAGGG
Organism: Planctomycetota bacterium; assembly: GCA_030637065.1. Taxonomy (GTDB): domain Bacteria; phylum Planctomycetota; class Phycisphaerae; order Sedimentisphaerales; family Anaerohalosphaeraceae; genus DAOVVQ01. The sequence goes on along the minus strand of DAOVVQ010000031.1, from coordinate 11,430 downwards.
CGTGGAGCTGGACCATTTTTACGTCTGCCACGTCTGCTCGCCAACGCGGGCCGGGCTGCTGACCGGGCGATATCCGCTGCGTTTCGGCTTGCAGGACGCGCCGATCATGTACTCTCAAACGCGCGGGCTGCCGCCGACCGAGTTTACCCTGCCGAAAATGTTGGCAGAAGCAGGCTACAGGCACAGGCAGGCTGTAGGCAAATGGCATCTGGGGACCAGCTCGAACCGTTTCCATCCGATGAATCACGGCTTTACCGGTTTCTACGGGCACTACTGCGGCATGTTCGATTGCTTCGATCATTCGCGCGGAGGCCAGCCGGATTGGCACCGCGATCACAAATCCATCAGGGAAGAGGGCTACTCGACAACGCTGATGACCGATGAAGCCGTCCGGTTCGTCACCGACCATGCCAAAGACGATGCCCCCTTCCTGCTCTATCTCGCCTATAACGCCGTGCATACGCCCATCCAGGCCCCGAAAGAAGATATCGCCGCAGCCGAAGCGCCTTACCTCAAGGCGGTTGCGAAATACGGTGAAAAGCAGAAAAAGCAGAAAAAAGGCGAAAAGGATAAACCCTATTGGGGCCAGGGATTGGAACGCAGCCAGGACTTCTTTGCGATGACAATGGCCATGGACAGGGCCTTTGGTCGCGTGCTGGATTCCTTGGAGAAAAACGGAATTCGAGATAATACCATCGTCTGGTTCACCAGCGATAACGGTGGCACGTCGAACAATTACCCGCTGCGAGGCCGTAAGGGCGATAAATGGGATGGGGGTGTTCGCGTCCCGGCAGCTGTACGATGGCCGAACGGTTTTAGCGGTGGCCGAAAGCTGACCGAGATGCTCGCCTATATCGATATCTGGCCGACCCTGAAACGGATTGCTGGCTATAAAGGCCCTGTGCCAAAACAAATAGACGGAATTGACGTCCTCGATATCCTTGCCAGCAGGAAAGCCTCTCCGGACCGCATTGTTTATCTTGGAAAGGCAGCCGCAACTACCCGCCGCTGGAAATTAAGCGGCAAGGAACTCTATGACCTCGATAGCGACCCGCGTGAAAAGACGGACGTCGCCGCCAAACACCCTGAGATAGTCCAAAGGCTGACAAAGGAGCTGGGGAGATTTGAAGCACTGAGCGGCCCAGCCTGTATGCCTGTCGGAAAAGAAAGGCAAAAGCCCCACGTAAACTGGGACATGCCTGATCTTGAGGTTGATGATCCCGATGCGCCGTGATATGGTGCCTGCGCAAAGTATTTAAAAGCGGATTTACCAAATAGGTCCTTGAAAAAAGTAAGATTTTGATAGTATTGACGCAGGCGTCAAAAATGCCTCGAAAACGAAAATCTTTGATAGTTCAAGGTGAATTTGGTAAGATTATTGCGGTCGTACGGAGAAAAGTATGGTTTTTAACTGTATAAATGGAAAATATCAGCTAAAGGGAGATTGGATAAATGATGATGATAAAAAAACGTAGATTAGTTTATGTCTGTATTGCCTTTCTGATCTCTTCATCGGTCTTACATGCCAGCACAATTTTGGACCTGGCTGCACCTCCTGCCAATGGAATGATCATTGAAAAAGGCTTCTCCGGTTTCCCTGATGATGCGGGCCTGTTTAAAACGTACAGATTGAAGCTTCCTGATTTTGAAAAGGGGCTCATTTTTATCCAAAGCAGACCTCCGACTGAAACCAGACAGAAAGATTTCGGCCTGGAAGCTCGAAGCGGCAACCGTATTTCCGAAAGAGTTTTCTCACCCGGCGAAAAGTTTGAAAATGCAACAGATGCCTTAGGGCAACTCATGCTGCTGAAGTTGACCAATGGAAAATATCGGGCTATCCTGCCACTGGTTGGAAAAGATTCTATGTCGTGGATCCGTACTGATAACCGGGGCAATTGGATCCTGGTTCACGGCTCGCTTGGAACAGCCAGGGTCGAAGGCAGCTTGCCTGTAGCAGCCTGGATGGATGATGAGAACCCATATCAGGCGGTTTACAAGGTTTGGCAAAAAGCCATTGAGTTGATCCCATCGAACATACGCGCCCGTTTCCGCGGGGAAAAGGAATATCCCGAACAGTTCAAGTATCTGGGTTGGTGCAGTTGGGAAGCCTATCACAGGAATGTTTCCGAAAAGCTTATTCTGGAGATCATCCAGGATTATAGCTCCTCCGGGCTGCCTGTAAAATATATCCTTATCGATGGCGGGCACTGGTCTTTCGAAAAAGGTGTTGGCCCCAACCCGGAAACTTTTCCGAATGGCTACGGCGATATTATCGCCGCCATGGACGGCAGACCCTTTCGATGGCTGGGACTGCACTATCAATCGTCGGGCTTTTCGTTAGGTGTAAGACCCGCCCCAGACAATGACCTGGGCAAATACAATCAGTACGTAAAAGCCCTGAAGGACAATGGAAATTACCGCATTGCTCCGAAAGACACGCCCGAGGCAATGGAGAAGTATTGGGAATATTTGACAAGTTTTGGGCTCAAGGACGGCATCTCGTTCGTAAAGATCGATTTTCTTAAAGACCCGCTACTCATGAACGGTGGACTTTGGGGCAGTACCCAGAGACAGGGAAATGCCGTCCATTCGGCGACCATGTTCAAGATCGCTATGGAAGAGGCACTGCACAAATACGATCTTGGTTTGATGAACTGTAATGGAAACAACTGGCCAATGCCCTTTTACGCAAAGTACAGCAACTCGACCCGATGCAGCGAGGATTACCACAAAAATGAATTTGAAAGTGCTCTTCTTCATACTTATAACTCTTACACCACGATCCTGTATCTCGGCCACATCTATTGGGGTGACCATGACATGTTCCACTCCAGCGACAAGCTTGCCGGCGAGCTCATGGCGGTATCCAAGGCGATGTCCGGCGGCCCGATCTATATTTCGGACAAGCCCCAGGATGCTAAACCTGAAAATATCGTACCTCTCTGCTACCGTGACGGCTCATTGCCGCGTCCGCTGGCGCCTGCGGTCATGAGTGAAGATTCGCTGTTTTACGATCTCTACTCTTTCAACAACAGCCTGTTTAAGGTTTTCGCTCCGCTTGACAATGATTCAGTGGCGATACATATCATTAATCTAAATAACACACCGCAACAGGTAGAGACTTCAATTTCGCTGAAGGATTACAAAAACGCCGGGGCGATGATACAGCCTTACCCGGGCCCATGGGATGTCCCCCCACAGGGGCTCGTTCTTTTTGACGTACTCGAAGGTAAAGGGAGAAAATTTTCAGGCACTGAACCGATAAGCCTGAGTAAACCGCTGGCGCACAGGCTCTTCCAGCTTTCGCCGGTACGCAAAGGCTGGGCCTTCATCGGACGAACCGACAAATATCTCTGCGGGGCCACCGGGCAAATCGTTTCAGCCACTAATTCAGAGTTGAAAATCTCCCTTACGGAACCGGGACCGTTTGCGATTTACTCCTCGAGAGGCACCCCAAAAGCTAACGGCATAAAATTCACTGACATTGGTAACGGCTTTTTCAAGGCTGACGCCAATAATCTAAAAAGTATCATTATAAAAAGATAGGGTATCTACTGCTGTTCTTTGTTAATCCGACCAGCAAGCATCATTTGCAGCATTGTTAGGGGTTTCGTTTTCATTACCGCTCCTTCTGCTCTTATGTCAGGTAAATATCGAGTTGGTGTATTATAGCTTATAGTTATTCGATAGTCTGGAAAAACAGGTGTTGAGATGGCTTTCCAGACAAGTAGTTTGAAGGAAGTGAGGAGAATTACGGTGGATATAAATGTAGTTCTATGAAGCACAGAGTGGGAATGTAAATTAAGAGCGATAAGTAAATCAACTAATCGTTGCAAGTGATACAGAAAGGGGACTGATCATGAATCGAGTTATGAACATGGCATTTCGATTGGCGGTGGTTTTTGCCTGGACGATGGTGGCTTGTTTGCCGGCGTGCCTGGCGGCGAAGAAGGGTTCTTCGGCTGGTCAGGCTATGTCGTGGGAGAGCCCGCTTTTGGGACGGTCTATCTCGTGCTCGGTTTATCTGCCGGATACGGAGAGCGAAAGGTATCCGGTCGTGGTTTATCTCAAGAACCTTCCGACTCCGCGTTTGGGCGAGTTGGACGACAGGGCGCTAATTAAGGGCTTTCTCGATCAGGGGATGATGGTGATCGAGGCGGACTACGAAAATGACCGGCGGGCGGTAGCGCCCGAGTTGCTCCCTGAGATCGACCGCTGGTACGGCTACCTCTTCGAGGCTAAAGAGCAGCCCGCGGACAGGGATTGGATATACATTGTGCCCGAAGGCTACGCGATCGACCGCAAGGTCGAGATATGCAAAGTGTTGGGTAATTCCGTCGGCATGGATGTGATCTATCCTTCCGGCAAGAGCGCCCCGGTGCCGCTGATGCTCCAGATCACCTCGACCAAAGACCCCGGCAAATGGATCAATCAGCGGGCCTACTATATCTACGGACTTTTGACGACCGGTTACGCAGGCGCGATCATGGATTATAACGGCGGCCAGCGGGCTGTGCCGGTAGGGCGGGTGTTCCCGGAAAAGCGGGCGGCACGGCTCCTGCGGGCCAATGCAAAAAAATGGAATCTGACCGGCAAATTAGGCGTCACCGGCCATTCCAAAGGCAGCAGCCGGGCGGCAAAGGCGGCCTTTGTTAACGGACCGCAATACGAGGACGATCTCGGTCCTTATGCCGAACAATCGGACCGCTTCCAGGTCGTACTCGCATCGGCAGGGCAGCACGCCAAGGAATTTCTCATCGAAGACGGCTATCTCGACGAGGTCGGCCAGGCAAAGCGAGAATCGGCCCTGCGCCAGCAAAAGAAGGAAGAGGACATCGATGAGATCCGCATCAACAGTACCAACGCCTACGTCACCGCCGACGATCCGCCCGCCTTTCTGTGCGTGGGCGAATTTGACAAAAAGTTTCGCGTCGCCCAGATGAAACGCCTGGCCGCCCAATGCAAAAAGGTCGGGCTCGAGCATCGGCTCATCATCCAGAAGGGCATGGACCACATGTACATACCCGACCCGGAGGTCATCGGGGAGATATTCAGCTTTTTCGACAAATATTTGAAGACATCGGCGCTGGCCGCTGAAAAGAATGGCAAACTTAACGTTCTGTTTATTGCCGTGGATGATCTGCGGCCTGAGTTGGGCTGTTATGGCGAGGGGATCGTTCATAGCCCGAATATCGACCGGCTTGCCCGCCAGGGTTTGCGTTTCAATCGTGCCTACTGCCAGCAGGCGATTTGCGGCCCAAGCCGCGCGAGCCTGATGACGGGGATGCGTCCGGACTCGAACGGCATTGTCGAAAATAATACCTTTTTCAGGACCACCGTGCCGGACGTGGTGACGCTGCCGCAGCATTTCGGCGATCACGGCTATGAAACGGCGTACATCGGGAAAATCTACCATTCCAAGCAGACCGATACGGGATTGTCCTGGAATCGAAAAGCGGTCATGGCCAAACGTCCGGATCCTCGTCCGGTGGGCGGTTATCAGTCGCCTGAGAACCGAGCGACTGTCAAACGTCGTCAGGAAGAAGTGGCAGCCAGGTATGACGGCAATTTTGGCAGTTACGGCGGCGGTCTGGCTAACGGTCCGGCTTTCGAGGCGGGCGATGTGGCGGACAATATGTACGATGACGGCTATTCGGCGGACTGTGCGGTGGCGACTTTGCGGGCGCTGAAGGACAAGCCGTTCTTTTTGGGTGTCGGTTTCAAGAAACCGCATCTGCCGTTCGTGGCGCCGAAGAAGTATTGGGACTTCTACGACCCAGCCGATATCGAACTGGCCAATAATCCGTTTGCGCCGAAAAATGCACCGTCAATGGGCCTGCACGCTTCGTTCGAGTTGCGTACGCGAACAGGGGTTCCCAAGAAGGGCGATCTGTCCGATGCCGATGCCCGCAATCTGATCCACGCGTATTTGGCCTGCGTAAGCTATGTTGACGCCCAGGTCGGTAAGATTCTCGATGAGCTGGACGCCCTGGGCCTGCGGGAGAAGACGGTTGTTATTCTTTGGGGCGATCACGGCTGGCATTTGGGCGAGCATGGGATATGGGGCAAGGCGACGAACTATGAGATCGCCACGCGAGTGCCGCTGATCATTTCGGCGCCCGGTCAGAGGGCTCGCAATGTTGCCAGCGATGCACTTGTGGAACTGGTGGATATGTACCCAACGCTGAGTGAATTGGCGTCTTTGCCGCTGCCGAAGCATCTGGAGGGGAAAAGCTTTGCAGCTTTGCTTGATAAGTCCGATCTGCCCTGGAAAAAGGCGGCATTCAGCCAGTTTCCGTGTCCAGCCCTGCGCGAATGGGCCGCGAATCCGCTATCGCCTGCGATGCGTGAGACGTTTTTCGGGCCGCTAATCAAGGAAGTCGAAGGGCGGCTTAAAAAGGAAAGCCCCAAACGGTACGACCGGGTACTGTACGAAAATCATCTGATGGGCTATACTATGCGAACGGATCGATACCGGCTGGTGTTGTGGGTGGATTATCGCGATCCGGATGGCAAGCCGTATGGCGTCGAGCTTTATGACCAGAAAACCGACCCTGACGAAAACGTGAACCTGGCGGGCAAACCCGAATATGCAAAACTGACAGCCAAGCTGACGGCCCGATTGAAACAGGGGTGGAAGGCTGCGTTGCCATAATAAAAGTCAAACGAGAGGATAATAACATGAAGTTGCTGTTTACAGTGGGAATTATTTTAGCCGCCGGACTTTTCGTTGACGCTGCGGCTGCGAACGAGCCGCAGGCATGTGTAGTCGATTTGTCGCACAGTCCAAAGACGCAAATGCGTGCTTTCGGGCTCGATGCCGTCCGGTGGACGGACGGTTTCTGGGCGAAGCGTTACGAACAGACCCATAAGGTCACGTTGCGGCGGCTTTGGGAACTGGCGGCGGACCCGGAGGCCGGGCACGTGCTGGACAATATGCGTATCGCAGCCGGGCTCGCCGAAGGAGAGTACGCCGGTACGAACTGGCAGGATGCCTGGCTTTACAAATGGATCGAGGCGGCGGCTTGTGTCTATCGCGTGACGGGCGATGCGTGGATCGCGGCGAGAATGGACGAGTCGATCGCGCTCATCGCTCAGGCTCAGGAAAAAGATGGATATATTGCCACGCAAATAACGGCGACCGGGAAGCCTCGTTTCCAGGAGCCGCGGGAACACGAAGTCTATAACATGGGGCATCTGCTCACTGCCGCCTGCATACACAAACGTATGACGGGAAAGGATACGTTTTTGAAGATCGCCGTCCGGACGGGGGATTTTCTTTGCGAAACATTGGGCGTCAGCGTGTCGCCTTCTTATGCACATAATCCTTCGGCGATCATGGGATTGGTCGAGCTTTACCGTCAAACCGGTCGCCGCAAGTACCTTGAATGCGCCAAACGGATCGTCGATGGACGCGGCGCACATCCCAAACATGGCGGTGTGTACTCGAAGCAGCCGGGTATCGCCGGTACGGATCAGATACAGGATCGGATCCCTCTGCGGCGGGCCACCGAAGTCGTCGGACACAATGTCTTTTTTACATATTTGTATGCAGGGGCCGCGGATGTTTATTTAGAAATGGGAGACAAAACTCTACTGCCACCGCTCGAACGCTTATGGGAGGACCTGGCGCATAGGAAAATTTGCATTAACGGCGGCGTCAGTCCCATGGGCTCGGGCGTATCTCTGAGGAAAGATATCGTTGGCGAAGCCGTCGGGCCTGCGTATTTTTTGCCGAGCGCCGATGCCTACAACGAGACCTGCGGCCAGATCGGAAATTTCATGTGGAATTACCGTATGTTGTGCATCTCGAAGGACGCACGTTACGCAGACATGATGGAGTTGGAGTTGTACAATGGTTTCATGGCGGGGATCGGGCTGGATGGGAAAAGCTGGTTTTATCGAAACGCCCTGAGGCGCTACGATGCGGAACATGTTGAATCGGGCCACAACGATCTGGCCCAGCGAGTTTTGCCGGGGCGCAAACGTATATGCTGCCCCACCAATCTGCTGCGTACTTTCGCACAGTTGCAGGCCTATCTCTACAGCATCGATGAAGATGGCCTGTGGGTGCACCACTTCGGTGGCAATGTACTCGATGGCAAATTGGCCGATGGAAGCAACCTGAAACTAACGCAGGAAACGCAGTATCCGTGGGACGGCAAGGTCGTATTGAAGATGAATTCGGTGGGCGCCTCCGAGCCTTTCGCGGTGCGGCTGCGGATACCGGGTTGGGCTAAGGGTGCAGTTGTGCAAGTAAACGGTAAGGCCCCTGCTAATCCGCCGGCTGCGGGCCGCTATCTGTTCATGAAACGGGCGTGGAAAGCGGGGGATGTGATCGAACTGGACCTGCCTATGGAACCGCGATTGATGCAGGCCCACCCGAAGGCCGAGCAGTTGCGAAATCAGGTAGCGGTGATGCGCGGACCGATCTTGTACTGTCTGGAATCCGCCGATCTGCCGGATGATATCGACTTGAACAATGTTTATTTGCCTGATGATCTGTCGTTGAGGCCGGTTTCTCAATCCATTGAGTCTCTGGGGATGCGGACTTTGAAGGGCGATGCGCTCTATCGTCCCGAGGCGCCGTGGACAACAGACCTGTATCGCCCCATGACGAATTCTGCGTTGAAGCCCTTGCTGGTCCGCATGATCCCCTATTTCGCGTGGAATAATCGCGGCCCAGCGGCAATGAGCGTATGGCTGCCTGTCATTCTAAGGGACTGAAACCAAACGGGCCCCGGAGCGGGTAATTGCAAATGAACGAAAAAAAGCGTAGAATGGCAATTGAAAGAAAAAGCCCTGTTTACATTATTTCTTCTCTCAGGAGTAATTTGTAATGAACAGATATATACGGCCCTGTATCCTTATTCTGCTGCTGGCAGTGCTTCACAGTGGAGCGTCCGGCGGCGATCCGGTTCCCGGCGACCTGAAGATCCTTTGCGTCAAGCGACAATGGCCTAAGTCCAATAATAGAAACCAGGGAAAAGCGATACTGAAAGGCCTGGGCTTTCCCACCAACCACGAATGCCAGTCGTCGATGCTGCGTGGAAATTATAATAACGAGATCGGGATCATCGATACCGCCACCGGAAAATACACCACACTCTATAAACCGCAGGGCCGCCGCTTTGTCGGCCAGATCAACCTTCATTGGAACGCCGATAAGCTGCTCTTTACACAGTCAGGCGAAACCAACTGGAAGATCTTTGAAATGAACGTAGACGGCACCGGCCTCAGGCAGGTTTCGCAGACCCCGGACGATGTCGACTGCTTCGAGTCCTGCTACCTTCCGGACGGTCGCATCGTTTTTAACTCCAACGCACCCTATCAGTGCGTTCCCTGCTGGCACGGGGCCGAGCAGAAGTTTGTCGCCAACCTTTACATAATGAACGCCGACGGCTCCGGTATGCGAAGGCTTACTTTCGATCAGGACCACGATTTCCACCCCTTTGTCCGCCACAACGGACAGGTACTCTACAGCCGATGGGACTATACCGGCATCAACCGCATCTTCCTGCGGCCCTTGATGGTAATGAATCCCGACGGCAGCGGCCAGCGGGCGATCTACGGCAGCAATTCATGGTTCCCGAACGGGCTCTATTATCCCAAAGAGCTGCCGGGGCGAAGCGGAACCTTTCTGTGTGTGATGGCGGGTTATCACGGCAGCTTCCGCTCCGGGATGTTAGTGCTGGTCGATATCAATAAAGGTTCGCAGGAAGCCGATGGGATCGTTCAACAGATATCCGGCACCGGCAGGGCACTCGAAGTTAAGTATAAAGACCGGCTGACCGAAGACGTCTGGCCGGAATTCATGACGCCGACCCCCATTACCGATAAATATTTCCTGACGTCGGCATGGAAAAATGCAAAACACAGAAAGATCGGCATCTATCTCGCCGACACCTCCGACAACGTGACGCTTGTTTACGGCAAGGAAGGCTTCGCGTTCTTAGAGCCGATCCCGCTGCTCGAACGCAAAATCCCTCCAGCCCTGCCCGACCGCGTCGATACGAAACGCGCTGACGCCATCGCCTTTATTCAGGACATCTATGCCGGGCCGGGACTGAAAGACGTGCCGCGAGGCACCGTTAAACGCCTGCGCGTGATCGCCTACGATTTCGGGTATACCGGTCTTGCCGGCATGGATAAGATCGGGCTCACCGGTCCGTGGGAGGCGATGCGGATCCTCGGCACCACACCGCTGGAGAAGGACGGCTCGGCCATTTTCAGGATCCCAGCCAACACGCCGGTCGCTTTTCAGCCCCTGGATGCCGAAGGCAAGGCCGTCCAGCTTATGCGAAGCTGGGTTACGGCGATGCCCGGCGAGATCATGTCATGCATCGGATGTCACGAGTCCAACCGGGATGTTCCGGATTCCAGCCAAACCATTGCATCGATAAAATCCCCCCGCACGCTGGAGCCATGGTACGGACCGGCCCGCGGGTTCGACTTTGCTCGCGAAGTTCAGCCGGTGCTCAATCGCTACTGCGTTCGTTGTCACGATGAGGATCATAGGATCGACCTGCGACCCCAAGAGCAGGTGCCGGACTATACCGGGCGAATTCCGGGACGGCTTGACCTGACCCGTCTGCATCCCGTCCACAAGGAAGAATTCGGCAGCAAGGTTCGCTACACGCCAGCCTACGAAACGCTGTTGCCCTATGTCCGCCGCGTCAACGTGAGCGATGATGTCTCGCTGCTGGAGCCCGGAGAATATCACGCCGACACCAGCGAGTTGATCCAGCATTTGAAGGCCGGGCATAAAGGCATCAAACTGGACGAGGAATCGTGGAGCCGTCTGGTCACGTGGATCGACCTTAACGGAGCCTGCCACGGTACATGGAACGATGTCTACGACATGCCCGTTCCCGACCGGTCCGACCGTCGCCGCCTTGAATTAGCCAAACTTTACGGCGGACCGGAGATCAACCCGGCTGTCATCCCAGCCGCCCTCAAATACGACGAAACGCCCGTCAAATTCAAAATACCGCCAAAGCCCGAAACGCCCGTCATAAAAGCGGCAATGCCGCCGCCCCGGCTTAAATACAAAACCATCGACCTTGGCGGCGGAGAAAAGATCAAGCTCGTAAAATTCGGCCAGCCCTATTGGATGGGCACCTGCGAGATCAGCAACGCTCAGTTTCGCAAATTCGACCCTGCACACACCAGCCGCTATTACGGCAAACGCCACGCCGACCGCGGCGACGATAAAGGATTGCCACTCGACGATCCGTACCAGCCTGCGATCCGTGTTTCATGGAACCGGGCAATGGCCTTTTGCCGGTGGCTCTCGAAAGAAACCGGCCTGGACATAACCCTGCCCACAGAAGAGCAGTGGGAAGCCGCCTGCCGCGCCGGCAGCAATGGCCCCTTTCACTATCCGGGGCAGGATTTTTCGCAGTGGGAAAACATGGCCGATAAAACCTT
>DAOVVQ010000007.1 GCA_030637065.1 Planctomycetota bacterium | reverse complement strand
GACAGGCTTTCGGTTATAGGCTATCAGTTCAAGGTGCCGCATGAGGTTTTGATGAAGATCAATAATATCAGCGATGCCAGACAGCTTCAGGCCGGACAGGTACTCAAGGTTGCCAACGGGCCTTTCCATGTCGTCATCAACCGCCCGACATTCACACTGGATGTGTACCTGCAAAACACCTATATCAAGAGCTACCGGGTAGGACTTGGCATGGGCGGAAAAGAGACTCCGACAGGACGGTGGCGGGTCAAAAAGGGCGGCAAGCTGATAAAACCGACCTGGACGGACAAAGAAACGGGCAGGACATATGACGGAGACGACCCGGATTATCCGTTAGGCTCGCGGTGGATTGCGATCGAAGGCATCGATGATAACGTCAAGGACAGAACGGGTTTTGCGATTCACGGGACAAAGGACCCCGACAGCATCGGAACGCTTTCGTCGAGAGGATGCATCCGGTTATTTAACGGCAATGCGATCGAGCTTTATGATATGCTCGTCCCCGATTATTCAGAGGTGGTGGTGAGGGACTGACAGGTAGGTCGTAGCAGACGGGATGGAGGAAACTGTAAATGGCACGTCTTTTGGGCAGAGGCAGTGTGACGATGTGGGCGTGGGCGGTCTCGCTGGGTCTGCATATTTTGCTGCTGGCAGTCTTCGGCATGGTCCGCTTTTCACAGTCATCTAACCGGTCCTTACCAGCGGAGAAACCACAGGTCAGCGTTGCCCAGATTAGCAGGGTCATCGAAAAAGCCCAGGTTCGCCCCAAGCCGAAGGTCGAATATTTTCCGGTAGATCGCAATCTCAGCGTCGACAGGGAACGCGCGATATATCTGCCGGCGAGGGAGTATGCAGACCTGGCCCCTGAGCTAAAGGCTGGCAGAGATATCACGGCGAAAGATACTGCCGGCCTTTTGCCCGGCGGAAGGGTGCTTGAGGCGGAAAGTGCCTTTTTCGGTCAGGTCAGCGACGAGCGGAAGATATGCTACGTGGTGGACTGTTCCGGCAGTATGCACGGCAGATTCAACCTTGTTAGGGACGAGCTTAAGCGGTCGATCTCCGGCCTGGAGGCGGACCGTTATTTTTATATAATCTTTTTCCTGGAAGGCGATAAGCTGCTGGAATCCGGGGACGGCAAGCTCGTTCGCGCCACCTCGGGATCGAAGTCGGCGGCTTTTGATTTTATCGATTCAGCCCGTCCCAGCGGCCAGACCAACGCTTACAACGCACTTCGCCGGGGGATGGCGATCCGTGACGATTTCTCCAGCCCAGCCGGCCTGATATGCTTTCTCACCGACGGTTTCGACATCGAGGACGCTGGCGCAGCGGATTTTGCCGATATAATCGGGAATTTGCGAAAAGAGCTTGCACCCGGCACCAGAATCAATACCATAGGTCTCCAGACAGAGGCAACCGATTGCGGCATATTGCAGGCAGTAGCCGCCGAATCGGGCGGCAAATTCAGCAATGTCGGGTACTAAAACCTCTGTTTTGGTGAGATAGTCGCAGGCACGCGCAAACAAGCGCAGGCAGACACAAGCAGACAGGAGCGGACGGAGGCGGGCGGATTTGGCTTTGCCCCGGGTTACATATTTGACATGGTTGAGTAGACGGAGCTTAAGGCCGGTGAGTGTTGTTAAGCAAACACAGCGCAATAACAAGGGAGCCATTGCAGGAAACCGGTGCATTGGAAGGGGCCGGTGCGTTGCGGGAGGCTGGGGCATTTCCGTAAGCCGGTGCATTGGAGTAGCGATATTTGCACTGACGGTTTTGGCTGGGCCCGCCAGGGCGGAAGGCTTTCTTTCGATATTTGCGGCACCCCAGGGGGCTACGACGTTTTATTCGCAGTTCGTTGTCGCCGGCGGCCCGATCGTCTGGTTTATTCTCCTCCCGATGTCCGTGATCACCGTATACCTGGCAGCAGACCTTTGCCTGACGATTCGCCGAAAGAAGCTATTGCCTGCGCGACAGGTCAGTTCGATCGCGTCGGTAGCCGGCGGCACAGAGCCGTGGCACCTGACGACCGGCATATCGTCAAGCCCGGACCTGGTCAGCCGGGCCGTATCGCGTGCCCTCAATCAATCCAAAGCGATCGGCTCCGACCGCCATATCCGGCAACTGGCCGTCGAGGCCCTGCATGACGGGTCGCTTAAACTGTTTCGCAGGGTCGAATGGTGCAATATCATCGGCAATATTGCTCCGATGGTCGGTCTTTTCGGCACGGTGTTCGGCATGATCAAGGCGTTTACCGTCCTTAGCGAAGCGGGAGGTCAGCCGAGGCCCGATCAGCTTGCAGCGGCGATCTCAATAGCTCTTATAACGACATTCTGGGGGTTGCTGGTGGCTATACCGGCACTTTCGGTGTGCGGAATATTTCGCAACCGCCTCGAAGCGATCGTCAGCGAGGCCGCGGTTGAGGTAGAGGTCTTTCTCGACCGTATGGACACTGCGGATATAGAGAGTAAATCGCCGGCGCCCGCAAAAGCATTACGCAATCCAATCGGACAACCCGTAGCGGTGATGCAGCGCATACCGATCAAGCCAGCGGCGGTGACACCGGCTGGGGCGATGAAACAACCTGCCGCAACGGTGACACCGGTTGAGCCAGTGAAACAACCCGGCCCAGCGACCCAGCCAATCGCAGTCGGCGGCAAGGCCGCAGCCTTAAGATCGCCGGGATCTCTGCCGCAACCGGTACCGGTAAGCCCGCCGGTAACTGCACAAAAAACAGGCCCTGCAACGCAACCTCAACCTCAACCTATACCAGTGAAATTGTCCCAGCCAATAGCACGACCGGCGGCAGTTATCAGCCCGCCACCGGCAAAGAATAACAAGCCTGGCGTCGGTAACGTAAACGCGGCAGGGAATAATAAAGCCCCGGTTGATAGCGGACCGGAACCGGCAAAGAAGCTCACTTCACCGGTCAACAACCAACCGAAGAAGCTACCAATAGTCTCTATAGCCGGCAAAAATGCCCCGGCAAAAACCCAGACCCAAAACGGCAGAAGACCCGCGGCAAAGAAGAATAACCGCGGCAGAGGCCCTCGCAAGCGATAAGGCGATTGGAAACACAGCGGGCAGCGGAGAGAGATCGTGAGACCTGATTGGCGAAAAAGAAACGACGATTTCGGATTCAATATGACACCCATCATCGATGTGGTGTTTCTCTTGATAATCTTCTTTCTGTTAGTCTGCCAGTTCATTGTCGCCGAGAATTTCGAGGTCGACGTCCCCGACAAGATCGCCACCGCCGCCAGCAGCGATACGGAAGCGGACCTGACGACGACGGTAACGGTGATGTTTGCCGAAAACGGGAATATCGCTTATGCAGTCGGCGCCGAGATCATCAGCGGTGAGACACAAGCGGGATTATCCTCGGCGATCGCCGGGGCTATCGACGCCCAGCTCCGGAACCTGGCGATCGAGTCGCGGGTGGTGTGCCTGCGGGTCGACAAGGGGATCTGTTACCGCGACAGCCAGTACGCCTTAGCGGGCATCAGCGAAAGCACCGCAACGGACATCAAACTCGCCGCAATGAAGGAAAGCCAGATGTAGCAGTTTCAGGCGGACTCTTTCTTGGTTATTTCCGTGATTTCGAACATATCAGCCTTACCTTCCACCACTTCCTCGGTAATGAGATAACTTCCCGGCTTGGGCTCTTCGGGCAGTCGGTACATCAGGTCTATCATCAACTCTTCCGTGATCGCCCTGAGGGCCCTTGCCCCGGTGTCTCTCGTCATGGCCTTGTTGGCGATCGCCTTAAGTGCACCGTCGGTGAACTCCAGGTGTGCCTCCTCCATTTCGAAGAGTTTCATATACTGTCTCACGAGCGCGTTCTTCGGCTCGGTGAGTATTTCAACGAGGGCATCCTCGTCCAGTGCCGAAAGCGTGGTAATGATCGGCAGCCGCCCCACTATCTCGGGAATCATCCCGTACTCGATGACATCTTCGGGTATGGCCTGCCGGAGGATATCGCTGAAATCGGCCTTCGAGTCCTGATTATTGTCCTTTTCGCTGCCGAATCCGATCATCTTCTTGCCGAGCCTCTTCTTGATGATATTTTCGAGCCCGACGAAAGTCCCACCGCAGATGAACATGATCTGTGAGGTATCCAGTTGTATGTACGACTGCTCGGGGTGTTTTCTTCCGCCCTGCGGCGGGATGTTGGCGATCGTTCCCTCGAGCATCTTCAATAATGCCTGCTGGACGCCTTCACCGGAGACGTCGCGGGTTATCGAGACATTCTGGTTTGTCTTTCCGACCTTGTCGATCTCGTCGACGTAGACGATGCCTCTTTGTGCGGTTTCTATATCGTAATCCGCCGCCTGGAGCAGCCTGAGCAGGAAGTTCTCGACATCTTCTCCGACGTATCCCGCTTCGGTGACGGTAGTTGCATCGCAGATAGCGAACGGAACGTGGAGCACGCGTGCCAGCGTCCGTGCCAGCAAAGTCTTACCCGAGCCGGTAGGCCCGATCAGGAGAATGTTGGATTTTTCGATCTCGACATCGCCTTCGTCCATGTCGGTATGGAGGAGGCGTTTGTAATGATTGTGGACGGCGACGGAGAGATATTTCTTGGCCTGGTCCTGCCCTATAACGTACTGGTCGAGGAATTCTTTGACCTGCCGCGGCTTGGGCATATCCTTCAGCGCGGAGGCGGAACTCTGGACCCGCTTTTTCTCCTGACGAACGATGTTGTAACACAGGTCGATGCACTCGGGGCAGATAAATACCCCGTCCGGGCCTTCGACAAAGGCGTCGACCTGCTTTTTCGAGCGTCCGCAAAAGCTACAGACATCTTTTTTTCTACTGTTTGATTTTTTCGCCATTTTTCTCTCCAGATTGCGTCGGCACAATCGCCCCGCCAAATACTATATACATGGTACCATGAAGTAAGTTGTCAATCAAATTTTTTTGGTGGTAGTTGCGAATAATTATCACCTGCCCGGCCCGCCAGCGGCGTAAAGGCGGATTTTCAGGCCCGGAGGGGGTTATTTAGTTGTTGCGATCTTAAGGTCGGCGAGGTTCTGAGCCCACAGCGGGGGTATTTCCCGATAGCTGCTTTGCAGAACCTCGACGGCATGGACGAGCCCGGCTTCGGTGGTGTCAGGTAGTCTGGACCAGCATAATATCTGATAATACTTCGCCCTCCACCAGTTCCATGAGGGCTTATCGGGTGCATTTTGGCTGGTGTGGGCGCGGCAAATGGCGGCCCATGCGGCGGTGGCGCGGGGATAGTCTTTTTTTGCAGCGAGCAGCCTTGCCATGCAGCGGCGATAGTGGATGTCGCCTGAGTGGCCTTGTTTGCCGAGGGTATCGAGTATTTCTGTTGGCTTTTCAAGGTCGTCGCCGGTGTGCGGGGCAGCTAAGATCGCGATCTCAGCGGAGATAAGGGCTGCCTGGGATCGGTAATCCTCCCGCTCGCCGGTCAGCGACAGCCGGGCGAGTTTTGCGCAATCCGTAATAAAAGCCGGCCAGTCGGCACCCTGGCGATAGCTGTCTATCTGCGGGACAATCTCGGCAAGCAGGATAGCGGCTTCGTCGGCGGCGAGGGGCGTTTGGCTGTCTGCGATCTGGGCAAGGGTTGCTGCCGCTTCGGTAAATCTGGCTAATTGCCTCAGCGCCCCAGCCTTCAGCAGGATCCGGCTGTCGTCTTGCATGTTTTCGGTTGATTCGAGGATGGCAATGACCTGCTGGGCGGACTCCGGGTCGCGGTCCTTTAGCAGGATTTGGCAGTAGAGGGCGGTCGCAGCGGCGGCGATGGTTCTATCGCTGTCGGTCTTGTCAGCGGCGGCGATGAGGCGTTTCAGGTCGCCTTTTATGTCAGGATCGGCGTCGGCGTCGTCGGGGTACCGGCGGATTCGGTTTTCGATCAGGTCCAGAGCCGCGTGGTTTGCAAATCTCCCGGCCCCGTCCGCGATCGTCTGCAATAATTGATCGGCCTGCGTTGTCCGGTTGCTCTCGGCGAGCAGGCCGGCGTAAATGTACTGTATACTCTGGTCTGCCCCGGAGCCGGCGATGAGGCAGTATTGCCCGATGGCCCGCAGCGCAGTATCAGCGGCGTCTTTGTCCCGGCGATACAACTCGCAGGCAAGTTCGGCTGCGCCCAGGGCGATATCTTCGCTGCTAACGGCCAGACGGGGGCTTTTTCGCCTTTCCTGGGCCGTCGCAGCCTGGAGATAATATTCGATTGCTTCGCCTGGGCTGGAGTGATGGAGGGCCTTGCCAGCGGCCCAAAAGGCAAGCGGGGTTTGAAATCCGTCGGTCCCGCAGATAATCCGCAGCAGGTCGCTGTATTTGGCGGGACCGGCTTCCAAAGCAGCCTGCAGGGCAAGTTCGATCGCCACAGGGCACCTTAATTGAAGATCCCGCTGGTCGCCGGCGGCAATGTCGGACAATATCAGTCCGGCGACAAAGGATTCGGCGCCGGGCCAGGTTGCGATGACGTGGGATAGCTGCGTGCAGGATTGCAGCGAGGTGAGCTTTAGTTCGAGAAAGGCGAGCCTGATGTTCAGGTCGAAGTCACCGCGGCAGTCGGCCCCGGCAAGACGCCGCCTGGCTGTGATGAGCTGGCCTTCGGTTTGCAGACCTGTTAGAGTCAGTTTCAGGAGCATCGCCTCGATGTGCAAGCGGTCCGCCAGGTCGGGTGTCATCAGGATCGCATCGAGGTCATTTTGTGCCCACTGTCGGTATGTCGCGCTCAAACGCGCCATGAGCACGTAGGCCTTTGCCCTGATCAGTTGCCCAGCGGGCCCTTTGAAAACGTCGGGGCCCGTTCTCGTCTTTTCGATGATGCCCTGGAGGATATCGGTCCGCGCGGCGGGCTCGGATGCCAGGGCCTGATAATAGTCAACCTGTGCCTTGAGCCAGAGCGTCTCCTGCCCGTCGAGCCGCAATTTTCGCCAAAGCCCGGTTCGCCCGTAGAGCCGGTCCCAATCGCTGCCGTCGTAGTTTTCGATGCGGAATATATCTTCCTGCTGGGTCTGGAAGATTCTTTGCAGGTCGCCGCTTGCCTTTTGGGCGAGCGTCAGGAGCTGCCCCCTGTCCGCGGGGTCGGTGAAAGATTCGTTATAGTGATAGCTCAGCCGCAGGTTTGCGGTCTGCTGCATGAAGCTGTCGGCGATTTTGTGGGCGGTTTGGGCGCGGGTGCCTATATCGGCGGCGGTCGGCAGAGCGGTCTCGAAAGAAGCCGGCGAAGCAGCCCCAGCCGACGTGCAAAAGCAGGCGATAACGATCAATGCCGGCGAAACGATGAATTTGGCGGTTGCCTTGTCCATGGCTATTGATTCATATTGAAGGTGATGTCGCTGACACCCATTGCGTTTAAGACGTCGTATATCTTCACGAGGTGGTCCCAGGGAACGTCATCGTCGCAGATGATCTCGACGGGATCGGCGGCGGTTCTCTTTTGCAACGCCAATACGTCGGCAAGGCTGTTTGCCAGGGCAGCCAGGCCCTGTTCGACGTTCGCGGTTCGTATCGAGACTGCGGCATTGAGATTTGCCGGGCCCATTTTGACGCTGCAACCCGACGGCTCGGCGGATATGCGGACGGCGAGCGGTTCGATCACGCCGAAATCCTCGCTAACCGCAGCTGCTGACGGCAGCGTAATGGACAAAAACTGCTCCGGCGGTCGGAATTTTGCCGTCATCACAAAAAACGTAAGCAACAGGAAGATCACGTCGATCATCGGCGCCATTCTAAGGCCGAAGGTCAGACGCCCGGCCCCTTGAACGCGACCGATCACCTGTTGTCGTATGCTTTCAGTTTCCACTGTTTCCCGCTCCAGCCCAAACCGCATTGCAAGCCGCCTCCAGGGCGGATAAGATTCGTTAACCACGCTACAGGCCGGCCAGAAACCGGCTGACCCCTTCTATGCTGACTTCTATTGTCAGGCGTTAACCATCACCTCAGCCCCTGCGCGGAGGGCCTTGTCGTTTATCTCGATGAGGCCGGGTTTCTTCTGCGAAAAAAGGGCCTCAATGGCGCCGATCATACTCGACATTTCGAGTATGTGCGTGTGTCCGAGGAACGCTCCCAATGCGACGATATTGGCTACCCTGACATTGCCAAGCTGGTGAGCGATCTCGGTGGCGTTTACTTTTATCACCTCCAGGTCCGCTCTTTCAACCTCCCTTTCGGTCATGGAGGTATTGATAACGATGAGGCCTTTGGGGGCCATCCGCTCCTCGAATTTATCGAGCGACGGCTGATTAAGGACGATGGCGACGTCGGGTTTTTCGACTATCGGGCTTGCGATCCAGGTATCGGAGATTACGATAGTGGAATTTGCCGTCCCGCCCCTCATCTCGGCTCCGTACGAGACCATCCCGGTAATATTTTTCCCCTCCGCCATGCAGGCCCTGGCGAGAATATTGCCCGCAACGACAACGCCCTGACCGCCAAACCCCGCTATTACTAATTTCATTTCCTTTGTCATCATCATTCCTGATAATATGCAAATAAAAGGTACCTGGTACCTTTTATTTCTCATCTTTGAAGACCCCTAACGGGAACACTTCTTTCATTTCGTTGTTTACGAAATCGACGGCGGCTGTTGACGATACTTTCCAGTCGGTCGGGCACATCGAGAGCACTTCCACTAAGGAAAATCCCTTTTCGTCGATCTGGTTCTGGAAGGCCTTTTTGACGGCCTTTTTTGCCCGCATGATGTCTTTCGGCGTGCTGACGGCGACGCGTTCGAGATATGTTACGCCGTCGAGGCTGGCGAGCAGTTCGCAGACTTTTAAGGGAGGCCCTTCCTGATTTTGGCCTCTGCCCTCTTGCGTAGTTGTCGTTCGCTGGCCTGTTATGGTTGTCGGAGCCATCTGCCCGCCGGTCATCCCGTAGATCGCGTTATTTACGAAAATGATGGTGATATTTTCGCCGCGATTTGCGACATGTATCGTCTCGGCGGTCCCGATAGCGGCAAGGTCGCCGTCGCCCTGATATGTAAAGACGACCCTGTCGGGAAGCACCCTCTTGATCCCGGTCGCCACAGCCGGCGATCTTCCGTGGGAACATTCGATGATATCGCAGTCGAAATAGTCATACAAAAGCACCGCACAGCCCACCGGAGCGGTCCCAATGGTCTTCTCGCGGATGCCGAGTTCGTCAATGACCTCGCCGACGAGCCTCTGGACGATGCCGTGCCCACAACCGGGGCAGTAATGCGTGGGCACATCGAGCAAACTTGTCGGTTTCTTAAACTCCATCGGACACCTTGGTTCTAATTGCACTATTTATCGTATATGGCCGATATCTTTTCGAAGATATTCTCAGGGGTCGGATACCATCCGCCTCCCATGCCCAAAAATTCAACGGGTATATTGCACTCGGTCGCTAATTTGACGTCCTCTATGAACTGGCCGCTGGACATCTCCACGACGAGGAGCTTTTTGGCGGTCCCGGCAACCTCCATAAAGGCCGGCCCGGGGAACGGCCACAGCGTGATCGGTCGTATCAGTCCGACCTTCATGCCCGCCTGCCTCGCCATATCGACGGCGCCTTTCGCGATCCTCGCGGTCATCCCGTAAGCGGCTATGACCAGTTCGGCGTCGTCGGTTTGGACGTTTTCACAGAGTTGCAGCTCCGAAGCAATTGTCTCGTACTTTTTCTGCAATCGCATGTTATGTGTAACCAGCGCCTTTGGCGGCCGCAGGAACAGGGTCTTTATGACACGGGCCTCTCTGCCCTTACAACCGTCGAGCACGAAATCCTTTTCAGGCAATTCGAGTATCGGTTCGTACGGCCTGGCATCGACGGGCTCAGCCATCTGCCCGAGCAATCCGTCGGCGAGTATCATAACCGGATTTCGGTAGTAGTCGGCATAATCAAAGGCGTTCATCGTCAGGTCCTGAAGTTCGTCCAGCGAAGCGGGAGCAAGAACGATGAGCCTGTAATCGCCGTGGCCGCCGCCCTTTACGGCCTGGAAGTAGTCTGCCTGGGAGGCACGGATATTGCCAAGGCCCGGTCCTCCGCGCTGAACGTTCGCTATCACGCACGGCAGCTCGGCGGAGGCGATGTAGCTGATGCCTTCCTGCTTGAGGCTGATACCGGGCGACGACGAGCTTGTCATGCACCTTGCCCCAGCGGCGGAGGCCCCGAAGATCATATTTATTGCGGCAATTTCCGACTCAGCCTGGACGAAAGTCCCCCCAACCTTGGGCATAAGTTGAGACATATACTCGGGCACTTCATTCTGAGGCGTGATCGGATAGCCGGCAAAGAAACGGCAGCCCGCCTCGATAGCAGCGCGGACCATGAGTTCATTGCCCTTGAGGAGCAGCTTCTTGCCGGTCTCAGTGTGACCGGGAGCAGTTGTCGCGGACATTTTTGCCATGATTACTTTTCTGAACCCTTCTCGCAGCAGGTTTGCTTTTCATCTTCCTCTATCTCGATCGCCATATCCGGACACATCTGGCAGCACAACGCACAGCCGTTGCAGTCGCCCTCGTCGATAACTTCGGCGTAAATCGAGCCGGTTTTGTTGAGGATCTCGGACATCCTGATATTGCCGCGCGGACATTCGGCGACACAAAGACAACACCCCTTACACCGCTCTTTATCAAATTTAATATTCGCCATAAAAAGCCAAAAATTGAACCGTCCCGGCACCTGTCAAGTACGATGATAGTAAGCGGTCAGGGCCAAATAGTCAATAATAATCTGCTGCTGCGGTGACAGTCAGCGGGCAGGAGAGCATGAAAATGGGGCTATACGGCCAAAAACGGCGACTGGTACATTCTACCGTCAAAACGGGGCTGGTAACGTTCTGCCGCAAATCTCTTGTCAAAACGGCTATTGCCGCGGTATAATAGGGCCCAAAGGGGCTGTTCAATGGAAAAAAACGGGTCATTAAAGAAACAATTAGGCCTTCTCGATGTGTTTTGTATAGGCACCGGGGCGATGATCAGTTCGGGTCTGTTTGTCCTGCCTGCCCTGGCCTTTGCCAAAGCCGGCCCTGCGGTGATCCTGTCGTACCTCTTTGCATCGATCCTGATAATCCCGAGCATCCTCAGCAAGGCGGAACTATCCACAGCCATGCCCCGTGCAGGCGGGACGTACTTCTACGTCGAGCGGAGTATGGGGCCGATCTGGGGACTGTTCAGCGGCTTTGCAAACTGGTTTTCGCTCACCTTAAAGAGCGCATTTGCGGTGGTGGGCATGGCGTTGTTTGTCGAGATCGCAGCCCAGTCACTTGGCGACTGGCAGCTCGGCGAGCCATGGATCAAGGCGATAGCCGTCGCCTGCTGTCTGGGATTTACGATTCTTAACACAGTAAGCGTTAAACACACCAGCTCTTTTCAGGTCGTGCTTGTGATAATACTGCTGACCATATTGGCGGTGTTTGTGGCATTTGGGAGCCGGGCGACCGAGCCTGGCCGCTACATCGGGTTTCTCGATAAGGGCTGGGCGACGATCTTTGCAACTTCCGGGCTGGTCTTCATAAGTTTCGGCGGCCTTACCAAGATCGTCAGCATCGCCGAAGAGGTCAAAGACCCCGGCAGAAACCTGCCTTTGGCGATGATCCTGGCATGGCTGGTCGTAACGGTATTTTATATCGCGGCGATCGCAATTACGGTAGGAGTTGTCGACGCAGGCGAACTGAGGGAAAGCTATGCACCGATATCGGTCGCAGCGGGCAAATTCATGGGCAGATGGGGGTTTGGGATCCTCAGTATCGCCGCGATCGCAGCGTTTATCACAACGGCCAACGGGGGGATCCTGGCTGCCTCGCGGTCGCCGATGGCGATGAGCAGGGACCGGTTATTGCCGCTGGAACTGGCCCGTATCAGCAGGCGGTTTCAGACGCCATGCGTAAGCGTGCTGCTTACGGGTGGGGTTATGATCGCTTCGATCGTCTTCCTCGATATCGAGTCGCTGGTGAAAACGGCATCGACGCTTATGATCATACTCTTTGTGCTTGACAACGCCAGTGTGATCGTCATGCGTGAGAGCCGTATACAAAGCTATCGCCCGAAATTCCGATCGCCGCTGTATCCTTATATGCATATTGTCACGATTATCGTTTATGGCGCTCTGATAGTTGACATGGGAAAGGTGCCGCTTTTGATCAGTTCGTCCTTTGTAGGCCTAAGCGCCGTCTGGTATTACGCTTACGTGGCCAAGCGGGTCAGTCGCGCATCGGCGGCGAGGCATATCGTCGAGCGCATTACCGATCAGGAGCTAAAGACCATAACGCTTGAAAACGAGCTTCGCGACATTTTGCTCGAGCGCGACGAAATAATCGCCGACCGGTTCGACAAGCTCATCAAGGACTGCTGCATCCTCGATATCAAGGGGCGAAAGCCTGCGGACAAGGTTTTTCGCCAGGCTGCTCATCTTCTGGCTGCCAGGCTTGATACGGAGGAATTTGTTCTGTTCGAGAAGTTTCTTCATCGCGAGGCCGAAGGCTCGACGGTGATCCAGCCGGGCCTTGCGATACCGCACATCATAGTCCCCGGCGAAGAGAAATTCGACATCCTGCTCGTGCGAGCGGTCGACGGCATCGATTTCCCACATGCCGAACAGCCGGTCAGGACGATCTTCTTTATGGCGGGCAGTAAGGACGAGAGAAATTATCACCTGCGGGCGCTGATGGCGATAGCCCAGATCGCCCAGGAAAAACTCTTCGAGAAGCGATGGTTCCAGGCACGCGATGCCGGCGAGATGCGGAATCTGATATTGCTGTCCAAAAGAAAGCGGGATTCGGTCTAAGGGCGGCCCTGTCGTTTTATTTTATCGAAATCCCCCACCGGACGCGAGTTGTTCGTTAGCTCCCTGTCGGCCCGGGCGGCCATTTGTGTCAATTGCTTTACGGTTTTCGGGTGTTTGCCCACCACATTTTTCGTCTCGCCAATGTCGGAATCGAGGTCATAGAGTGCGGGCTTGGGCCCTAAGTGCAGCTTCCATTTGCCAACACGAATGGCCCTGAGCCTGGCCCTGCCGTCATGGTAAAGAAAGGCCTCATGCGGCGACTTTGCGCCTGGGCGGGCGGTCATCAGCGGATAAATGTCTTTTCCGTCAATGATACGGCCCTCGGGCAGATCAGCCCCCGCCAATCCGGCAAACGTAGGGTACAGGTCCATAATGGTTGCGATATCTTCGCACACCCTGCCAGCCGGGATCCGGTTCGGAGCCCACATAACGCAGGGCACCCGCATACCGCCCTCGAGGGTCGAGTGTTTCTTGCCATTTAGCGGCAGCGCCGAACCTGTTTCTCTCGGTGAAGGTCCATTGTCGGAGGTGTAGATGACGATAGTGTTTTTGTCGAGCCCCAGCTTTTTCAGGGTGTTGAGTATCTGCCCGGTGCTCCAGTCGAGGCACTCGATCACATCGCCGTACAGACCTGCGGCGGATTTGCCCTTGAATCTCGCAGAAGCGCCGATGGGCACATGCGGCATTGTGTGGGCGAGGTAAAGGAAAAAGGGCTGGTCCTTATTCTTATTGATAAAATCGACAGCTTCCTTCGTATACAGTTCGGTGAGTGTCTCCGGCTCAGCGGGCCGGTGGTCGACCTGTTCATTACGCATGACAGGTACGCCGCCCTTATCGACGAAATGGGCGGCTTCGGGTTCATCTATATTATGGTAAAGCCCGTAATAGAAGTCAAAACCCTGCCTTGTCGGCCTAAAGGGCCCAACGAACCCGATGTGCCATTTACCGATACAGCCGGTAGCATAACCCCGCTCTTTTAACATCTCGGCAATCGTAGTTTCGTCCGGGTTGATCCCCAGCCGCGAATCGGGCCGAAGAACGCCCTGGGCAAGTCCGACCCGCCGCGGATAGCAGCCGGTCATCAGCGCTGCCCTCGACGGGCTGCACAACGGGGCTGGGACGTAAAAGCCGGTGAACATGGTCCCCTCAGCGGCCATGCGGTCGATATTCGGCGTC
The DNA here is from genome assembly GCA_030637065.1 of Planctomycetota bacterium. GTDB lineage: Bacteria > Planctomycetota > Phycisphaerae > Sedimentisphaerales > Anaerohalosphaeraceae > DAOVVQ01. The sequence continues at coordinate 16,572 of DAOVVQ010000007.1, read as the reverse complement.
CTGATATTCGGCGAACCGAAACAGCCCAGGTCCTGGTAGCCCTGATCGTCGGTGAAGATGATCACGAAATTAGGGGCCGGCTTTTCAGAGCCCGCAAGAGATTGTGCCCCGGATAACAGGCTGGGGCCCGCGGTCAGGAGAAATGTTCTCTTGAGAAAGTTTCGCCTGGTTAAGTTTCGTTCGATCATAGAACCTCACTGTGGATTTTGCAATTTTAGCTTGTTTCTACGGACAGCAGCAACCCAGCCAGTTCTCCATTAACCGGCCAAGATCGGAAAGATCGATAAAGTTATCCAATGCGGATGGAGGTGCAATGTCAGCAGACGGCTCCGTCGGCGCCCCGAGCCAGTTGAGGCCCATTATCTTAAGGTCGCTGATATTTGTCGAACCGTCAGCATTGATATCCGCGGGGCCCGGCGGCCAAAAGAGACCCGAAACCCTTATTTCGTCAAGCCAGACACCGGCGGTCGATGAGCCTGAAATTCGCAGTTTGCTGACCTTCTCAGCCAGGCCGCTATAGGGCAAAAGCTGCGATCGCCAGTTTGCACCGTGTGCGAAATCAACAACATAGCCGGCCATTGTAAGGTTCAGTGTAACATTTGCAAGCTCCGCTGGGTCGAAGGTGTCGTCGATATAATCGAGGTCATTATCCGAACCTTCCGGAATGATCGTCAGTCCGCCGGATGGGTCGATATAGGCCATGCGTTTCTTCTCGCCGGCTGGGCCGCTACTGCCAACGGCGATTAGGACAACCTCGAACGACTTGTTGTTCATAGTGTCAAGACCTGTAATGGTTATATCCTTTGTGTGGTCGGAAACGGTCCTGCGAATACCCGCCTTGAAAGAAACCGCAGCTCCATCTGCAATGACAGGCGTCGACAGGACACAGTTGATATCGAAGCCGCCGCTGACCTGATCGACGAGCAGGCCTTTGTCGTCGCCCAGACTGCGAATATGGACGCTACTTGCCGGGAGGCTTGACCATGAACCAAAGTCTGTGCCAATTTCCAGGTTTGCGGCTGTTGTGTTTTCTTCCGTTACGGCATCGTCAAGATCAGCGTCAAAAACGGTGCCGCTGCCCTGCGATAAGTCCCTGTCAAATATGATCCGCGTATACGACAGAGGCCCAAGCGTTATCTTAAAGCAGTCATTCGGATCGTCATAGGTAACAGCCAACGCCTCGATAGTGCCCCAGTGGTCGGCGGTATCGACCATCGACTTAGCCTGCGGAATCGCGGCATCGGGCTTTAGGCCGACGAATCTAACTTCAAGCGGCTGGTCGGTTTCGGTCTTATTTAAGAGATAAAGCTGAAAATCACACGGCGTTTTCGCGGCGAAGCCGTAAACGTACTGATGGGTAGAATCGGAATCGATCATCGTCGCGCCCTGGGCAGTTGCGAGCAGTTCAAAGCCAAAATGCATGGGGTTCATCCGGTAGTTGTTGGATTTGTCCATTAGTTTGTGGTCGCCGGACTTGACGGTCGCCCAAAAACATGCCATATCGTAGCCCGCAATGAACATTTCCTGCAGAAAGTCGACCACTACGAGGCCCTTGGTGTATTTGTTAAAACCGGAATACTTGCTAACGCTTCCATTCAGTCCGTATTCATTGTTAGCCATCAGAAGGTCGGGGTAGCCGGCCTCCATAGCAGCAGTGCGGAGTTCCGCGATCTTTTCCCGCCATGTCCTGCCGCTGGTGCCGGCTTTTCTGTCGACGATCGGGACCTCGGTTTTCCATTCCTCGAATGTGGCAACTCCAAAGCCATCGGGATTGCCGCCATAAGGCCACTTGCCATGAAACTCGACACCGTCGGCCCAGCCGCCCACGATGGCCAGATGCTCATGGAGCCTGGCTGCGTTAACAGCGTTATCATTCCAGAAGATCGTTATGTTCGGATCGACGGCTTTCATGGCCTCGGCGTGCTGGACAAAAAGATTGGCTGCGTTTGGCACCCTGCCGCCCGCATCTCCGAGGTCTTCATTACCTATGTACCAGAAAGCTCCGCCGAAGCCGCGGTCCTTTAGATGCTGTACCTGCCTTGCAGCCCGGTCAACGCTTTCCTGAACTGGAAAGCTATACTTGATACATGAGGCGTAGTTGACACCCATCAGGGGCGTCATGCCGCTTTGCGAGCAGAAGGACAAATACTCATCGATATCCATCCATTTGTTTGGATCTGCTACAACACCGTCCCAGCCGGGATCGAGCGAGCTTGTGCCCATTCGGCCGGTAGGGTTTTCCCAGTTCCAATAACTCGCCGTCCCGCCGGGAAAACGCGCGGTATTTACATTATTCGATTTTGCCCAGTTTGCAACGCTTCCATCTGCGTATATTTCATCCGCATTCCACGGATAGACAAAGTGCAGCCCCGTCAAATATTCGCTGATAGCCCACTTCTCCACGCTCGTCCGAACGGTAACCTCGACGGCGCCTGCTGCGTGTGCCGCTGAGCAGAGAACCATAAGAATAATAACGGATGCAGGAAGGATAACGATCCCTCTACGAAACTTCATTTGACTTCATTCCTCCCGGTTATCACCACATTTGACTAAAACGCTCTCTTATTGTCATCGCCCAAGACGACAATTTCCACCATTACTATACCAGACTGACCCTCGAAATACAAGCCCCCCGCACCAAACCGCCGCCCGGTCATCCCGACCAAAGCGGAGGGATCTATTTAAACAGCATCGCGAAGCGATTCAAAAATTGACGCATTAATCCCATCGGACACACCAATAATGGGGCTGGTATCCCTTGACATTGGTATGCCTGAAAGGTTATATTGTGCGAATGTCAAAGCCTCTTTCTGAAAATGCCGTTATTGTTCTTATTTGTGCAGGTCTCGCCGCTGCGACGTTTATCGCCTTCGAGGAAGTCCGCCACAATGGCTTCGTCAACTACGATGACACCGTTTATGTCACTCAAAACGAGCACGTGCGGGCGGGGATCACGCGGGAATCGGTCTACTGGGCATTTACCTCGCGTCACGAAGGCACGGGCAACTGGCACCCTGTGACGTGGCTTAGCCACATGCTCGACTGTCAGCTTTTCGACCTGGAATCTTACTGGCACCATTTGACCAACCTGCTGTTTCATATAGCCAACGCGATGCTGCTCTTTTGGATAATGAGACGGATGACCGGAGCCCTGTGGCCTTCGGTTTTCGTCGCAGCCGTATTCGCCCTCCATCCGCAGAGGGTCGAGTCGGTAGCGTGGCTGGCGGAGCGCAAGGACGTCCTCAGCGGGTTCTTCTGGCTGCTGACGATAGCGGCTTACACCCGATATACGGCTGGCGGCGGCCTGTGGCGATACATGGCGGTAGTTGTCTCTTTCGCCCTGGGCCTCATGGCAAAACCGATGCTCGTAACGCTACCGTTCGTACTGCTTATACTGGACTACTGGCCGTTGTATCGCCTGCGACCGGATCGTAAAGTCTTGCAAAAAGGCCCGCGGAGCGGCGAGAGCCTGCAACCGGGCGGGCAAACACCGACGCTGCGATTTTTGCTGATCGAAAAAATCCCCCTGTTTATACTGACAGCCGTTTCCTGTGTGGCTACGTTTATTATTCAACGGTCGCACGGCGCCATGGTCGAAGGGTTTCATCTTCCCCTGAACATCCGTCTGATCAACGCATCCGTTTCGTATGTCCAGTATATTGTCAAAATGTTCTGGCCGACCGGACTGGCGGTTCTTTACCCTTACAATCCGGGCATGATCCCCGCCTGGCAGGTGGCTGGCGCGTTCCTGCTGCTGTTGTTCGTGACAGCAGGTGCGATCTATGCCTCGATCAGGCTTAAGCATCGCTGGTTTCTGGCGGGGTGGCTGTGGTATATCGGGACTATGGTTCCGGTGATCGGCCTTGTCCAGGTCGGAAGCCAGTCGATGGCCGATCGGTATACTTACATCCCGATGGTCGGTGTTTCCATTATTATCGCGTGGGGGGCGGCCCAACTTTCCAGAAAATGGCCGTATTACGACATACGGCTGGGTATTGTCGGATCGATCCTGCTTTTGGTGCTTGCAGTCTGCACGAGATTCCAGGTGCTCCACTGGCGAAACGACCTGGCCCTGTTCGGACGGGCGGTAGCGGTAACCAAAAACAATTGCACAATGCATAAATGCTACGGCGTGGCCCTTCTGGAGGCCGGTCGCTTCGACGAGGCCGAGGTCAATCTTACCGAATCGTTGCGTATCAAACCCGATTATGCCGACGGTCATGAGTCTCTGGGCCTGCTGTACCATAAGCAGGAGAGGTTTGACGAGGCCATCGCTTCATACCAGGAGGCCCTGCGTCTCGGCAAGAGGGTCAAGGCCATCACCTTTCGCCTGGCCGAGGTGTATGCCGACGATGACCGCTTCGAGCTTGCGATCGACAATTACCTCAAGGTCCTCGAACTTCAGCCGGATTCCGTGGATACGCGATTTAAGATCGGCGTGCTGCTGTTTAAGCAGGGCAAATACGACCAGGCGATGGATTACTTTCAGTACATAGTCTCAGAAAGACCGGGCTCGGGACAGACACTCTACTATATCGGGCAGATCCGTGCGTGGAAAGGCGAGTTTGACCGGGCGATCGAAGATTTCGACAAGGCGATAGACGCAGGGGTCCGGTCGGCGGACTTGTGCAACAACTATGCCATTGCATTGATCTCGCAGGGCAAGAGCGACCTGGCCGCTGTAAAATGGCAGGAGGCCCTGCTGCTCAAACCCGAGCACGCCGACGCAAATCGAAACATGGGCCTTATAATGGTCCAACAGCAGAATTATGACGAGGCGATAGAATATTTCAGCCAGGCATTGAGCGGCAAAGAGGACTTTCCGCAGATCTATAACGATCTCGGCAGCGTATATCTGCATACGGGCGAATACGACCTTGCGATCGCCAATTTCCGCCAGGCGATCAAGTTAAAACCGGATTATTCCGAGGCGACAGCCAATCTCAAAAAGGCAATTCAGCGTCAGGACAACACTCTCAGCAGGTAAAACGTCGCTCTCTTCAAGAATGCCGGGGCGCAGCAAAAACGGGGATTGTTACGTTCTGCCGCAAGGCAGTGCAGATGTACCCGCTTTTGCTCTTGACAGAACCGGCTAAATGGGGCTATATTGCCGACCATGAGAGCAAAGACAAGTAAAAAGAGTCAGGCCGACAAAAAAAGTCAGGCCGACAGGATCATGTCGCTGATCCTGAAATGCTTCTTCCTTTCCGGGTTCACCGGCCTCATCTACGAAATCCTCTGGATCCGCATGATCGTCAAGGTCGTAGGAGGCGCACCTTTCGCCGTAAGCATCATCCTTACGGTATTCATGGGCGGCCTTGGCATGGGTGCTTATCTCGCCGGACGATGCATAGACCGCGTGAAAGAACCGCTCAAGCTCGTGCGGCTTTACGGCATACTGGAAATCGCGATCGCCGCCTATGCCCTCGCCGTACCGTTGCTGCTCAAACTGGTACTGCCACTCCAGGCAATACTTTACAACCGGCTCTTCGAGCACTTCATGCTGTACAACGTCCTGACCTTCGCCCTTTGCAGCATCATTCTGTGCGTACCGGTAATCTGCATGGGGGCCACGCTGCCGATATTGTGCCGGTTCTACGTGACGCGTCTTTCGCACCTTGGCACTCATGCCGGCAGACTTTACGGCCTCAACACCATTGGAGCGGCGGTGGGTGCATTCGTTTGCGGATTCTGGCTTATAGGGGTTCTTGGCGTGTGGTCCACGCTGGTCTTTGCCGTCATAATTAATGTTGCAATCGGCATGTTCTGCATACGTGCAAGCTACAAGATGAAAATGCCGCCTTTACCGGAAGAAGACGACGGGGCATGTGGCGGACAGATAAACGGCGGCGACGAAACCGCAACACAAGCGCCCGTCGAAACCGGCCAACAAGGTCGCTATCGCGGCGAGATTTCGGTGGCCCTGATAATCTTTGCCGTCTCCGGTTTTTGTTCGATGTCCTACGAGGTGATATGGACCAAACTGTTGGGGCTGATAGTCGGGCCCACGACGTATTCGTTTACGATAGTGCTGGTAACGTTCATATTGGGTCTCGCACTGGGAAGTATGCTGTTCGGATGGCTCGGCGATCGCACCAAAAAGCCTGTCGAACTTCTGCTGTTTACGCAGGTCGCCGCGGCATTGTTTGTCCTCGGTATCAGCCAGCTCCTCGGCAACAGCCAGTTGTTCTTTGCCAGGCTGCTTTTTACGTTCAAGGATAACTTCGCACTGCTGAGCGTCGCAAAGGCGGCTGTACTGTTTATCTTCATGATACTGCCGACTCTGTGCCTGGGAGCGACTTTCCCGCTTGTCGGCAAGATATACACGCGTTCCATGGGCAATCTGGGTCGCAGCATCGGATCCGCCTACGCGATCAACACGATAGGCGCCGTTGCCGGCTCGTTTTGTGCGGGGTTTATACTGGTTCCGATGCTCGGCAAGGAAAGCAGTTTGTCCCTCGTAACAGGCCTTCAACTCTTAACAGCGATCGTCGCAGGCATCGTCATTTTCAGAGCACACCTTAAAAATATATTGAAACTCAGCATCCTGGCAACCCCCGCCGTTGCCGGAATAGTGCTTTGTTTCTATTTTCCGGTCTGGGACCACGTGGTCCTGTCGCGAGGCAAATATCATCGGTTCGAAGAATTGGATGTCGGCATCACGCATCGTAGCTGGCTGGATTCGTTGCTGAACGGCCCGGAGATACTTACACGCGGCGAACGCGGCAAACTTGTCTTCTACGGAGAAGGTATCGGCGGTTTTACAACTGTGCTCAAGTTTCCCGACCCTCTGGGCCATATTGACTATGTAATGGCCAACAGCGGAAAGTCGGACGCCTCTTCAAAGGGTGACATGGAAACCCAGACGCTGTCGGCACACTTGCCGATGCTCTTTCACAAAGACGCCAAATCCGTGATGGTCTTGGGACTTGCCAGCGGCGTAACCGCCGGCGAGATCCTGTACTATCCCGTCGAAAGGCTCGATGTTATAGATATCAGCCACCAGGTTGTCGCCGGGAGCGATTTTTTTATCCCGTGGAACAATAACGTTCTTTCAAACGAACGCACGAATCTCATCATACAGGACGGACGGGCACACCTTCAGCTTTCGGAGATAAAATACGACGTGGTCATCTCCGAGCCGTCAAATCCGTGGATGGCCGGGCTGGCTGCTTTGTTTACGCGCGACTTTTTCGAGTTGGCCCACGAAAGCCTCAATGACGACGGAATATTCGTCCAGTTTATACATTCCTACCAGATGGACTGGCCATCGTTCAGCATGGTCGGGCGGACCTTTGCCGAGGTCTTCGATAACAGCCTGCTGATCTCCACGATACCGGGCAGGATCGGCCCGGATTACCTTCTGGTCGGTTTCAAGGGCAAGGACGGCCCGGTTTTGGAAAACGCCCGCGAGAATCTTTCATATATACAAGACGCCCAAAACGTCGATCTCGTCGATGCCAGGCTGCTCTACAGGCTGATCGTCGCCGAGGACCTTGAAAAACTCTTCGGACCCGGCCCGGTCAACACCGACATCGAGCCCCATCTGGAATTCGCCGCCCCAAAACTGCTCTACCAGGGGAAGTCCGCGATCGTCGAGAACATAAAAGAACGGCGGTGGCTAAGCCCTGAGACCGAGGCGATCGTTGACGAATTAAAAGCGAACGTCGATTCCCAGATCGATTTTGCAACTTATGCCCTTTCCATCTACTCGCCTTTTAAGAATATGGTGGACCTTGCGGAGGCTGAAAGCTCGCAAAAGCAGCGGTTTTTTTCGCTTATGGGCGCCTACTGCGCAAAAAACCCTGTGGATTATTCTCTCTTTAGCGACAAAGAAATCAAAGAAAAGTGCGCTTCCCTCCAGATCAAGATCATCGAAGACGGCATAGACCAGATGCCCGACCGGGCATTTTCTTACATGTATTTGGGCCTCTTATATAATACGATGGATATGGTCGATCGGGCTGAGGAGGCGTATAACAAGTCACTTGAGATCAGGCCGGACGTTTGGGACATCTACCTGAACATGGCAACTATGTTCAATCGACACAAACAGTTTGACCGGGCAATCGCTCAATATAACAAGGCGCTCCAGATCAACCCAGGTCTTGTCGAGGCCCATGTAAACATCGGAATGGTATTGGCTCAGCGGGGTCAAGTTAATGAGGCGGCGGACCGTTTCCTTGCAGCCCTGCGGATTGATCCGCAGTTCGCCAACGCCTACAACGGTCTCGGGCTTTGCTTTTTCCAGCAGGGAAGGCTCGACGAGGCCGTTAAGTGGTTCGGCAAGGCCCTGCAGATAGAGCCCAACATGGCTGGGGCCCACACAAATATAGCCATAGCATACAGTAATCTCGGCAAACTCGACGATGCCGCCAAACACTTCAGCGCCTCGCTCGATATTGACCCCGGGGTCGCCTACATCCACAACAATCTCGGCGTTATCCTGGCCAGCCAGGGCAAATTCGATCAGGCCGCCAAACACTTCAGAAAGGCCCTGCAAATAGACCCTGACGTTGAAGATGCCAGAAAGAATCTGGACAGGGTACTCCTCGAACAGGGCCAACACTAACTGATGAAAAAACTCCGCAAATCATTCATATTATTGCTTGTTCTTACGGTTGCCGGCGTTTTCTTCTATTACCGCAGCAATGAGGAAATGTTCCACCGCGGGCTGGATACTCTCGAGATGGATATGCGGGGTTACGATGGCAGTGATCCGTTTTCCGTCCTGTCGACACACCTGATCACGAAGCATTACAACATTCATACCAACCTCGAATTCGAACGATTGGACTATTTCGAGGCCTTCTTCGAGGGCTTTTTCGAGTATTTCGACCGCGAGGTCTTCACGATCAAACAGCCAAAGCGGCTGGAAGTGTTCCTCTTTGACAGCCTGAAATACTATCGCCCCTACGCCGAGCGGCTGGCAGGCCCCAATTGCACGCCATACGGTTTCTATATTCCGGGAGAACACGTTATAGTCGTCAATGCCGACACCGGCCTCGGCACCACCACCCACGAGCTTACGCATCACTTCGTATACTGCGGTTTCGACTGGAAGCCAGCCAGTTGGATCCATGAGGGCATCGCATCCTTTTTCGAAAAATTCATCGGCTATCTGGACGAAAACAACAAACTCAACATCACATTCGGATACTTCAGCAACATGAGATTGCCCTTCACCAGGGAACATCTGGATGAATTCGACTTACTCAGACTGATCTCCCACAGAGACCCGCCGCAAGCCCCGGTCCGCTCGTTTATGATGTTCCTTCACCAAAAAGGAAAATTCAGAGAATTCGCACAACTAGCCAGCAATTCCAGAAGTGACCCCTACGGCCTTGGCTCCCTCGAAAAGGTGTACGACAAACCCATCAAGGAGATCGAGATCGAATGGAAACAATGGGTCCGGCAGATACCAATGGACAATGACACATTCCTCGTAAAAGAATCCTTCGTCAAGACCTGGCCGCAATGGCAGGACTGGTGGAGCAAAAACAAGCAAAGACTCTACCTAAACCACGAAGAAAACAAATATCACATAAAAGACGCCCTCAAAAAACCATATTACAAAACCACCCAACAAGCCCGCCCTCTAAAGAAAAACTAACCCCAGCAGTGTGTTGCGTTGACGCCATGCTCTTCTTTGTGTTTATAAAATGCAACATCCGGTGTAAATTTATTGTACAAAACTACTTAGCCCTTAATATCGGACGTAAGCCCGGCTGGTGTGTTCATAAAAAACAACGCTCCTGCTTTACCAATACAACGGATTTTATCGGATTTTTGGGCCAAAACCGCGCTTCTACTACTCAAGAGGCATTTTTTCACCATCCAATCCCGCAAAACGCGCACGCCGCCCACTTGGCATATCGTTTGCAGTTTATAACCAAGGCTCTGGAGGGAGCACTACAAAGGTGATGAAAAGCGAGCGAGGATGATGAACTATGGATGAAGCTGTCTTTGAAAAGAAACTGAACGAACTGGTAAACGAGATCGGCTCTGTTCCGACGCCCCAGCGGAAAAAGCTGATCGTACTGGCCAAACGGACAAAAGACTGCCAAAAGAAGCTAAAAAAGACCGTTGACAGCCTCCAGGAATCATTGGATTACCTGCGGGTCAGCATCAAGTATCTGCTGTTCGATCTGGAAGCAACGCGTCGGGAAAACGCCTACATGAAGAAACTTCTCGAGGACAAATAGCGACTCGGAAAGGGATTTTTTTCGGTCTAAACCTGGTCACATAAAGAGACGTTTTTTGCGGAGAGTATCTTCTTTTGCGCATCACCTGTTAATTTTTGCGTACCGTCTGCCAAGTCCTCATAACAGTGCCAGCCATAGGGGAAAATCCACTTTTTCGCCGAAAACTACAGATTTTCGGCAACTTTCCAAAAGTACCGGGCGTTTTTTGTCGATGGAAGAAGTATGAAATAAAGTTCGTCCGCATACCGCCTCAGCGGTCTTGAGATGAACAATTGCCGACAAAATGCTTATAAGTCTCTATGCGGCGTGCCGCATGACCTAAAAATATTCGGGCCAATTCGGCAGGGCCGGTTTGACACAGTTGTAAACTGTGGTAGAATTTCGTATGGAGACATTTTACTTAGATTTTGGATGGGGTAGCTATGTTTGAGCGTTTCACAGATCGAGCAAGAAAGGTTATGGCGCTGGCCAATCAGGAGGCCCAGCGGTTCAACCATGAGTACATCGGCACAGAGCACATCCTGTTAGGGCTTGTCAAAGAAGGCAGCGGGGTCGGCGCAAACGTGCTTAAGAACCTTGACGTTGACATTAAAAAACTGCGTCTTGAGATCGAAAAGGTCGTCAAAAGCGGCCCCGATATGGTCACTATGGGCAAGCTGCCGCAGACACCGCGGGCAAAGAAGGTCATCGAGTTTGCTATAGAAGAAGCCCGTGCCCTCAACCACAATTACGTCGGAACCGAGCATATCCTGTTAGGGCTCCTGCGCGAAACCGAGGGTATCGCCGCTCAGGTGCTGATGAATCTTGGGTTGAAGCTCGAAGAAGTGCGGCAGGAGGTCCTGAACCTGTTAGGCGCAGGCGTTGACAACACATACCAGAGTATGGGCATGAAGACGACGCCGACAGCGGGACAGAAGCAAAAGAGCAAGACCCCCGCGCTGGACAGTTTCGGGAGGGACCTTACGGAATTGGCGGAGAAGGACGAGCTGGACCCGGTGATCGGCAGGATGGACGAGATCGAGCGGCTCATCCAGATACTCTGCCGACGGACCAAGAATAATCCCGTGCTGTTAGGCGAAGCCGGTGTCGGCAAGACCGCCATCGTCGAAGGCCTTGCGCAAAAGATCATCCATAACGAGGTGCCTGAAATCCTCAAGAACAAACGCCTGGTGGTGCTGGACCTTGCGATGATGGTTGCAGGTACGAAATATCGCGGCCAGTTCGAGGAACGGATCAAGGCGGTTATCAACGAGGTCCGGCGGGCGGCCAATGTCGTGCTGTTTGTCGACGAACTGCACACGCTCGTTGGCGCCGGCGGAGCAGAAGGCGCTATCGACGCCTCCAATGTCCTGAAACCCGCCCTGGCAAGGGGTGAGGTCCAGTGCATCGGGGCAACGACGTTTGACGAATATCGAAAATATATCGAAAAGGATGCCGCTCTGGAAAGACGCTTCCAGACGATCCCTGTCGAGCCCCCCTCGAAGGAAGAGGCGGTAGAGATACTCAAGGGTCTGCGGGACCGCTACGAGGACCATCACAAGGTGCGTTTCACCGATGAGGCCCTGTACCAGGCGGTCGAGCTTTCCGTGCGTTACATAAGCGGCAGGTGTCTGCCCGACAAGGCGATCGATGTCATCGACGAGGCCGGGGCAAGGATTCGGCTTAAGAATATGACGACGCCGCCCGATCTTGCGGAGATCGATGAAAAGATCAAGAAACTCCAGACCGATAAGGACGAAGCGGTCCGCGGCGCCGACTATGAGCGGGCTGCGGCGCTGAGAGACGACGCCCAGAGACTGCTGGACGAAAAGGTCGGCATCCAGAAGGACTGGGACGACCAGAGCAGGGAGACGATGGGCAAGGTCGATACCGAGGTCATTGCCGAGGTAGTTAGCAAGATGACCGGTGTACCGCTTACCCGGCTTGAAAAGCAGGAGGCCCAGCGGCTGTTGGAACTGGAGGCGGAGCTGCATAAAACCGTGGTTTCACAGGACGAAGCGATTAACGCCATCGCCAAGGCGGTTCGCAGAAGCCGCAGCGGCCTCAAAGACCCGAATCGTCCGATGGGCAGCTTTATCTTCATCGGCCCCAGCGGCGTCGGAAAAACCCTTCTGGCCAGGGCACTGGCAGAGTTTATGTTCGGTGACGCCGACGCACTTATACAGATCGATATGAGCGAGTACATGGAAAAGCACAACGTCAGCCGGCTGGTTGGCGCGCCTCCAGGATATGTCGGGTACGAAGAGGGCGGCCAGCTTACCGAACGAATTCGACGCAGACCATACGCCGTGCTGCTCCTCGACGAGATCGAAAAGGCCCACTCCGATATCTACAACATGCTGCTGCAGATCATGGAAGAGGGCAGACTCACCGACAGCTTCGGGCGAAAGATCGATTTCAGGAATGTTATCCTGATCATGACAAGCAACATCGGCGCCGACCTTATCAAGAACCAGTCCGGTTTCGGTTTCGGCAAACGCACCGAAGAGGCGAACTTCGAGAAGATGAAAGACATGCTCGGCAAGGAGATCGAGCGACATTTCCGTCCGGAATTCCTCAACCGCCTCGACGCCCAGATCGTGTTCAGGTCCCTTACCAGAGACGACCTTACCACTATCGTCGAATACGAACTCAACAAGGTCTTTGCCCGTCTGATCGAGCATGGGATACACCTGGAAGTCGGTAGCACCGCCAAGGAATTCCTGATTGACAAGGGCTACAACCCCGAGTTTGGCGCCCGGCCGCTGCGACGTGCGATCGAGCATTATATCGAGGATCCGCTGTCAGAGGGCTTGCTGCGAGGCGAGTTCAAAGACAAGACTACTATCAAGATCGGCGTGCTGAACGATGAGAACCTGAAATTCGATGGCGTTAAAACCAAAAAGAAGACCAAAGAAGAAAAGGTCGCCGCCCACTCGGACGGTGCGGACGAGTAAGCCGATAAAAACATTCCCAGCCGTCGGTTACGTACGTTGACCGGCGGCTTTTTTTATTCCCTTATCCTTACGATATCACCCTGCACGATCAATCTGCCCTCGGCAAAGAGCCTGATCGCCTCCGGGTAGGCGAGGCATTCTTCCTGAAAGACGCGAGCCGCCAAGGTCTCACCGTCGTCGCTGTCTTTTGCCGGGCAGCTTCGCTGGACAATGATCGGCCCCTTGTCATATTCGTTCGTGCAAAAATGAACCGTACAACCGCTGACCTTGCAGCCCTTTTTCAAGACCGCTTCGTGGACGTGATGGCCCCACATACCCTGCCCGCCAAAGCTGGGCAGCAGCGCAGGGTGGATATTCATCACGCGATTTTCGTATTTTTCGGGAATATGCCACAAACAAAGCCAGCCGGCCTGGACCACCAGATCCACTTCGGCTGCGACGAGCACCTCTTTGATGCTTTCGCTGAACCGCTCGATATCGGGAAAATCTTTCCTGCGAACGATCTTAGTTTCCAGCCCCATCTTTTTCGCCAAGGCGACACCGCGTACATTCGAGAGAGAACTTATCACAACGACGATCTCTGCATTGAGCTTACCGGCATGGATCTGCTTCTGGATATTGATCATCGTCGTCCCGCCGCCGCTGAGGAGCACGCCGAGCCGGATCTTATCGCCTGCATCCCCGGCGCCTTGCGTGCCTTGCGTACTCAGGGCGACATCTCTTTTCAAATCCAATGCGCGATTGGCAAGCTCATCGGCCCGCTGGTTTTTGTCCCTGGGAATATGGCTGACCCGCCACGAGGCAAAACCGGCAAGCCGGCCCATACACGTTAAATAAAGTTCCTTTAGCCCGGCATTCTTGACCTTGTACTGGCCGTTGATCTGCCTGACCATCAATTGGCTGTCGCTGAACACCTCGATACTTTCGGCGCCTAACTCACAAGCGGCCTCCAGAGCGTTTACGAGGGCCGAGTATTCGGCTACATTGTTGGTGGTTTTAGCAAGAAACTGCGCCTTGCCTGCGATGGTAGTGCCGTTGCGATCGGTAAAGACGTATGCCGCCGCGCCAGGGCCGGGGTTGCCTCTGCATCCCCCATCGGTGTGAATGATTACGTGTTCCTGCAAACCGCAACTCTCCGAAATTCAAAGCGTCATAACCAAACCTGTCGTTTGGGCCTCTGCGGGATCATTCCGAAGCTTTAAGAACCAGTATTCTCGTACAGTTGGTACACCGGATGATCTCATCTTTCGTCATCAGCTTGTTAACCACTTCCGCTGGGATCCCCATGAAACATCCGTTGCAATTAAAGCTTTGCACCCGCTCATTTTGCTGATCGGCCAGGGCGATCGCCTCTCCGTCATAAGTCTCGGCGACACGATTGAATACCTCCAAAACATCCGCGGGGATATCCCTGGAGGCGGCGTCCCATTCGACCTGTATCTCGTCGATCTCCTTTTGATACTCGACTGCCTGGGTCTCGGTCCCCTTGCGAAGATCACCGAGCTTAGCCATTTCCGCGTCGATCTGCTCCTGTATCTGCGCACAAGCCGCCTCGTCTGCATCGACGTTCTTCATCAGATCCAGCACCTGGTTTTCCAGCTTGAGATTATCGGCTTTCGAAGTGTTCAGTTCGGTTAGGATGGCAGAGTACTCTTTGTTGGTCTTCGCCAGATTCAGCGCCGCCCGGAACTTGGCAATGTGCTCGTCCCTGGACTTTAGCTCAAGCTCCAGCCTGTCGGTCTGAACCTTAGTCAGTTTGATCTCTTCCTGCTTCGCCTCCATCTCACTCTGCAGGGTACGGAGTTGATTTTCCAGGAAAATCACCTTCCTCCTGGCCCTTGCCAGCTTGGATTTGACTACACGCAGACGGTTCTCAACACTTTGCAGCTTAACTAACCCATTAAGAATAGGTCCCACACAAACTCCTTTTCTTGTCTTTATCAGCTCCCCAAGATTCAGTAATCCCGTATTATGTTTTCATAATCGCAAAACCGCAACAAAAATTTTCAGGTTTTTCTTCTCCGCCATCGCCCCATCCGTCCAGATTAGAGCAAAACCAAGCCCCGATTGGAGTCCAATTAAGTCCAGATACCTCCACCAAAGCGCGTAAGGATCGAGATTATCCCCCAAAGCGGGCTCTAAGTGCGTTTTTCAGCCATTTTCATACCCAGTGATATGGCTCTGGTATGCCCTGCTATGTGCAAAATGCTTTATTTTTTAGATTTTGACAGTACAATGGCATTTCTGATGAAAGACCTTCTAAACAAACTGATACGGGCCGAGCCAACGCTGGAAAAGGGCGAATTGGCTGCCGGTGAGGTGTTGGCCGACTTTTTTGCCGAAAGCGGTACGGATATCGACTGCCGCCTGGATAAATGGGACGGTTGCCGGGCCAATGTGACCGCTCATGCCAGGTCCAGCGGCGACAGGCCGGGGTTGCTCTTTGGTGCCCATCTCGACGTCGTACCCGCTGGGCGGGCCCAGTGGCAAAGCCCGCCATTCGAGCCGACCGAGCAAAATGGCCGGATATACGGCAGGGGCTCAACGGATATGAAGGCGGGGCTGGTTGCAGCAGCGGCAGCTATGGTCGAGGTAGTTGGCAGTGGCGCAGAGTTGAAAGGCGATATTATCCTGGCTGCGACCGCCGGCGAAGAGACTGACAGTTGCGGCGTAAAGAGATTTGTCAGCGAAAACGGAGGCGATTTGGGGCCTTTGGCTGGGATGATTCTGCCGGAACCGACCGATTTTGAGATCACCGTTGCGCACCGCGGAATGCTCTGGCTAAAAGTCACTACCGCGGGCAAGACCGCTCACGGGTCCATGCCGCATCTGGGTATAAGCGCCATCGGCAAAATGAATACGCTCTTAAATCGCCTGGAAGGCTTCCGTCCGGCCCACCAGGTGCATCCGCTGTTAGGCAAATGTTCGATGAGCATTAACGAAATCCACGGCGGAAAGGCGCCGAACGTCGTCCCCGATGAATGTTCGATAACCGTCGACATCCGAACCGTGCCGTCCCAGAGTCATCAGTCCATAATTGACGAATTCGATGCTATCTTTGCCGAACTCAAGGCGAAGGACCCGCAGTTCCAGGCGGCGGTGGAGATTATCCGAAGTGTCGATGCCCTGATGACGGACCCGGATGACCCGTTTGTCAAAAAAGTCCGCGATGTCACCGGCATAAATAAGACGATCGCGGTTAGCTTTACATCAGACGGTCCGTTCTTCGGCAAGTTAAACGCACCGGTAATGATCTTCGGTCCGGGAAAACCGCAGACATGCCACAAACCCGACGAGTACATAGAGATCAAAGACCTCGAGCGGGCAAAACAATTCTACAAGGATATCATAGTAAAGTTTCTGACCTGACCCGTCATGCGGATCATTGCTGGACCCTGTTAAACCTGGTTTTGTCTACTGTCAGCGTCCTT
>DAOVVQ010000303.1 GCA_030637065.1 Planctomycetota bacterium | reverse complement strand
TAGGGGATGTCCCGAGCAACCAGCGATGTCCAGGGATGTGTCAGATGGGTTGGAAGGTCGTTCTTCTGGGGCTTTGGCCATCCGGTCTCTCGCCTGAGAACGCGCGCCTTCGACCATTTGCTGTCATCGAAATCGGGATACGCCCATCCGCCGATCTTACGGCGCAGATCCACCCGGTCACAGACTTCGAGATGAAAGTAAGCAATTCTTGGTGAGGCGTTCGACCAGCTTTTATCCGGAAATACTTTCCAACTGGCATCTGTCTGAAGTGTGGAAGCTCGTGTACCCGGCGTGCAGTCGAGCTGCGCCAGCAGCCCGGCACGAGATGGGCCGTAATAGGAGACACCTTCGCGTTGGCAGTGCACCCGGATAGCGAGAGCATTCTTGCCTTTCCGCAGAGCATTCGTGATATCCAGAACATCGAAGGATTGATGATGGGGAGCACAGCGGGCCGGGCCGCTGCAAATGTAGTTTCCGTTGACGAATAGCTGATACTGCGAGCTTGCGGTAATCGACAGGACGGCTTGGTCCGGGATGCTGGATAGTGTAAAGGTTTTGCGAGCCAGCAGCATGTCGGCGTCTTCTTTTTCGTTCATCCATATCCATTGCGCCCGCCAACTCGGCGCGGGTGCCTCGCCCAACGGGAATCCCCAATGGCCGGCAACCTCGGACTGCTGCGCATGGAGCGAACTCCCTGCAAGCACCCCGGCAATGATCAATATAAGGAGGTGTTTCATGTCAATGGATCCATATGTGCTGCCGCCGGTTAGCCAGCGGGTAGCGATTCCTTCCAGCCACGTTTCAACTGGGCGATCAACTGAGCCACCAAGGTAGCATATTCCGGCTGCACAGCCAGGTTCACATTTTCGTCCGGATCGGTTTTCTGGTCATAAAGTTCTACGCCATAGGGTTTGCTCTGTGGGTCGCGATAATCCACCCACAATATCAGCCGATACCGTTCCGTGCGCATGGCATAGCCCATCAGATGGTTTTCGTACAGATCCTTATCGTAACGATCGGGATTCTCCTTAGCAAGCCGTCCCTCGATCTCCTCGATTAAGGGCCCAAAGAAGGTTTTACGCATTTCATCCGACAAAGGGTTGGCGGCCCATTCACGCAATGCGGAACAGGGAAACTGACTGAAAGCGGCTTTTTTCCAGGGTTGATTGGGTTCGTTTAGCAAAGTTGCAAAGCTGTGCCCTTCCAGATGTTTTGGCATCGGCAGATTCGCCAATTCGCTTAGCGTAGGGTACATGTCCACCAGTTCGACCAGCGCATCGCTGGCAACATTGCGCGCCGCCTGGCCGGGTGCCGAAACGATTAGAGGCGATCTCGTCGCGACCTCATAATTCGTGGCCTTGCCCCAGATGCCGTGCTCGCCCAAATGCCAGCCGTGATCGCCCCAAAGCATTACCACCGTGTTTTCACGCAGCCCTAGAGCGTCCAGCTCATCCAGGATATTTCCGATCTGGGCATCCACATAGCTCACGCAAGCCAGATAGGCATGGATCAGCTTACGGGCGTCCTCATCGCTAATATCGCCCTTTTTCGGAACACCCTTGCGGGTACGCAGTTCGAACGAGGCATGCAGCCCCATCGAAGGCGCGCCTTTCGGCGCAAACGGATTGTCCGCCAGCTTGATATCCGCCGGATCGTAGATATCCCAGTATTTTTTTGGCGCGATGAAAGGCAGATGCGGCTTTTCAAAGCCAACGGCAAGAAAGAAAGGTTTATTTTTTAACTCCCGCAGCGTAGCGATGGCACGGTCGGTAAAATAGCCATCGTTGTACATGTTATCAGCCACATCGGCCGCCTCGTAGGCAGGCCCATTTCCCAGGCTGTAGACAAACTTCTTGCCGTATTTAGCGATCACCTCTTCCCGCCGCCGCTTCAGGTATTTGCGGGTTTCCGGCAGTTGGTAGCCCATCATGGGCAGAGGTGTCGGCCGCTTTGGCGAAGCCCCCTTCCGATTCCACGAGGCCGGATCGTCCTGCCGGTCGTGGAATATCTTCCCGATGCTGACCGTATCGTAGCCGTGGTTGGCGAAGTGTCCGGGCAGCGTCAACACATGGGGCACCGTTTCCCGGAAATAGGTGTCGTTCTCCACTACCCCGTTGCTGTCCGGACGCATTCCGGTCAGCAGGCTGGCACGAGAGGGTCCGCAGATCGCTTCCTGGCAATAGGCGTGATTGAAACGCAACCCTTCCCTGGCGAGGCGATCAATATTCGGGCTATGGACGATCTTCTCCCCGTAACAGCCCAACTCAGGACGTAGATCATCGATAGCAATAAACAGAACGTTGAGTTTTCCCCTGGGCGTGTTGTTGGCGGCGGCGTGCGAAGCTGAAAGAACACAGCCGCTAGCTCCAAGAATTGCGGATTTTTTTAAGAATTCACGTCTATTCATCATTACTCTCATAATCCGGCACTTCCATTTACACAGTTAAAAAGCATGATTTTTCTGTACAATACTGATTACTTTACAATTTTATAGCGTTTGCTTTGAACTATCAAGAGATTTTGCCGCTTTTGTGCGATGTGTGCGAAATTTATTCCTGGCGGTTTAATTCGTCCAGGAAAATCACTTGACTATTCGACACCAAACAAAGCTTTAAAACTTCAATTAGCAAGACAGATTTGATATTCTATTAGAAAAGAAGCTCTGGGATATAATTGGTATTACCGTAATAATATATAGCCTCGACATGCTACAGTAAATAATATCTATCTAAGATGCTGGATGCCGCTTATATGTCTGAAAAACGAAAGTTAATGATCTTGTTTGCTTTGTGTCTCGGATTGGCAAGTGCCGCCCTGGCGGAAACCTTCTGGTGGAGCAACGACGACCCAAACAATCATTTATGGAGCACTGCCGATAATTGGTGGCTGCTTTCCGTTCCCACTATTGACGATATCGTTTACATCAACAGGCCGGAAAAATTCTGCGTTGTAGACTCCTCAGTAACAGGCGTCTGTTCAGAACTGGGGGTTGGTCACAGTAGCGGCCCGGCACGATTGATCATGGCAGGCGGAACCATCACAGTCGACGGCTTGTTCCGCATTGGAAATCAGTCAGCCAGTCAAGGAACGGTCGAATTTGACGGCGGAACCATCGAAAGCAATGATTTTATCATGCGACAAGCAGATGGCGCCATCGGAACATTGGATATGAAAGAAGGCGTGTTAATCGTTGCGGGCGATCTTGTTTCAAGAATCCAAACTTATGTCGATGACGGTTGGATAAAAGCCTATAATGGAAATGGTCAAATATCCGTTGACTACGGTAATAGCAACTCCGGCAAAACAACAGTCATCGCTGTCGACCGCATCAGGGCCGATTTCGACGACGATGGACTGACAACATTGAAAGATTATTCAAAGTTTGCTTCTGCCTGGTTAGCTCAATCCGAAGAGAACAGCTACAATGGACTTTATGATCTGGAAGATGATAACTCTATCGATATTTATGATTTGAGGCTTTTTGCGACCGATTGGCTGGACTGGCCGTATGACCAGGTTGAAATCACCGTTAATGTCAACGATATTCAACACGAGATCAGTCCGCATTTAACCGGTTTTCATACCGTCTACTCCCATGAAAAAGATGTCATCTGGGAAGATGGTGAGATTGTCGGATACCTGCAGGATATTCATGCCAGCGTTGGACGATATCCGGGAGGAGCGGTCGTATCGTATCACCACTGGCAGCAACCGATCGCCAGAGGCTGGACGGATTCATGGAATCCTTCCTTTGATGGCGACTACGGGGATCCCAATGATTTCATGGATATCGATGAGTTTATGGCGAAGTGCCAACAGGTCGGCTGTGAGCCTGTTTTAGGTATCAATGTCCAGTCCGGAGTTCGTTATGACCGGCTGGACGATAGTATTGCTGAGGCGGTGGCGTTGGTTCAATACTGCAAAGACCAGGGCTATGATGTCGAATGCTGGTACATTGATAACGAACCCTATCTTAACAATTTAATGACGGCTGCCGAGTACGCCGGATACATCAATCAGTTTGTTCCGCCTATGAAAGCTGTCGATCCCAATCTGAAAACTGTCGCAAACTGGCGAACCGGTTTTTACGAAAGCTGGAACTCATGGGAAACACTGCTTACGATCGCAGGAGATAATATCGACATCGCCGACGAGGATTTTTCGCTCGTCCACGCTCTCGATAAGATAGGCCCGGCAAAGATCAAGGACCTATTGATCGATATCAGAGTTTACTCCGGCACGGGCCACGACAGCAATCTCGCCCTGCCTCGCAAGGACATGCTGCTGCACAACTTAGCCGTAGCATGCGCGGCAAAACAGATAGCCGAATCTC
>DAOVVQ010000293.1 GCA_030637065.1 Planctomycetota bacterium | reverse complement strand
AGACCTTAACGACCTCGACGCCCTCGCCGGCGGCACCCTGCAAGTCAAACTCGCCGCCTAAATCGTCCTCGCCGACGTTGACTACGACCATGATAGGCTTAAGCGTCAGAAAACCCAACGATTTCACCAGATCAAGCTCGCTTTCGTGTTCTATTATACTGCATACAGGCCGCTCTTCCTCGAGCCCGGCCTGGAGTTTATGTTGAACCGCAAGCTCGGCCTTATCCTGCCCCTGCGTCTTTGTCGGCTTATGGATCTGCTTCTCCAGCCGCTCGATCCGCGTACTTACCAGCTCCATATCCGCAAGCAAAAACTCCGTCTTCAGTTCGATAACGTCCTTTATCGGGTCGATCCGGTTGCGGTAGGGGGCCACCGACGCCTCCTCAAACGCCCGCACAACGAACACGAACATATCCACCGTCCGCACCTGACCGAACAGCCGCCTCGCCGCCGCCCGACCATTTTCGTCCACAAACGAAAGACCCGGCAGGTCAAGGCTATCGATAGTACCATGGACCGTCTTTTCCGGCTTATACAACCCCGTAAGCCAGTCGAGCCGCTCATCCGGGACCGCCACAACCTCTTCATTGACGCTGACCACCCCCGCAGCGGCTGCTGCCTTACCGCAAATCGCTGACAGGATCGTACTTTTGCCGGACTGTGCCGGCCCAATAAGCGCTATTCTCATCGCAACTACCGCCAATATTCTGTGATTCTGTGTCTGTTAACCTGCATTAGAGCCACACATTCTACCATCAACAGCCCGCTTTTGCGAATCCAAAATTCCACTTGAATAACCGTGGGTTTCAAATCGCAGCAAGGGTGGTCCCGATGCACATCGGGATTTGCGCAGCAAACCGATGGGCGTATGCACAGTAGCACCCACCATCGGTTTGGCTTTGCCAAACACGCTGCCACCCTTTGCGGGATTCCTTTCTTCTTGCGTTTTGGCCAAAATCTCAAAAAATTTCTTGCTTGCAGCCGCCACCCAATCATGTATTATGCAAAAAATCGTAACCAGTAACCCAAAATCAAACTTGATATGAAATAAAGTGTATTATTACGTTGCCGCTACCTAACAGACATCAAATGCATTTAGTGGATATCGCGGACCTCGACCCGTACATCGACGTCGAGCGCGAAGGTCCGTCCCCATCCGAATCCGGCATCGAGCTGCCCGACGTCATCGGAATCCTCCCGATACGAAGCGCAGTGGCCTATCCCGGCACCGTTATGCCCCTGGCGGTAGGGCGACGTTCGAGCAAACGTCTCGTCAGCGACAGCGTTCCGCATGAGACTATTTTCGGCCTCGTCGCCCAGCGAAAGGCCGATATCGAAAAGCCCGGCCCCGATGACATCTACACCGTCGGTACAGCCGCTTCCGTCCTCAAGGTCATCAAAATGCCCCAGGGCTCGGTAAACATCATCGTCCACGGGATCGCACGCTTTAAGATAATAAAATTTGTCGCAACCAAACCCTACCTCAAGGCGAAGGTCAAACTCGTCAGCGTCAAGACCCGCAGAACCAAGAAGCTCCAGGCCCAGATGGTAAACATTCGCAATATTGCCGGCCGCGTCATCAACCTCAGCCCAAATGTCCCCGAAGAGGCCTCAATGCTGCTCGAGAGCATACAGAACCCCTCCGCTCTCGCCGATTTCCTGGCTGCCACACTCAACGTCCCGGTTGCCGAAAAACAGGCCCTGCTCGAAGAATTCGATCCGCGAAAACGCCTCCAAAAAGTCTCACTCGCCCTCGCAAACCAGCTCGAAGTGCTCGAACTGAGCCACAAGATCCAGATACAGGTCCGCGACTCCATCGATAAGAGCCAGAGAGAATATTTCCTCCAGGAAGAGCTAAAGGCCATCCAGGCGGAACTGGGCCAAAGCGACCGCAGAACAGAAGAGATCGACACCCTCCAGGCCCGCATCAGAAAGGCTGGGATGCCCCATGCCGTCGAGACCGAGGCCCTCCGCGAGCTGGAACGGATGAGCAAGACGCCCGTCGCCGCACCGGAATACAGTGTCATACGAACATACCTCGACTGCGTCTGCGAACTGCCATGGTCAAAGCAGACCGAGGACCGACTCGACATCACCAAGGCCGAGCGGATCCTTAACCGCGATCATTACGGCCTCCAGAAGATAAAAAAACGAATTCTCGAGTTTCTCGCCGTTCGCAAGCTCAACCCGACCGGCAAGAGCCCTATACTCTGCTTCGTCGGCCCTCCGGGCGTCGGCAAAACCAGCCTCGGACGCTCGATCGCCCGCGCAATGGACCGAAAATTCATAAGAATATCGCTCGGCGGCATCAGGGACGAAGCCGACATCCGCGGACACCGAAGAACATACATCGGAGCGCTGCCCGGAAGGATACTCCAGGAACTCAGAAAGTGTGGTTACAACAACCCCGTCTTCATGCTCGACGAACTTGACAAGATCGGGCAGGATTTCCGCGGCGACCCGGCTTCGGCACTGCTTGAGGTCCTCGACCCCGAACAGAACGACACATTCACCGACCATTACATCGACCAGCCATTCGATCTGTCGGGCGTCATGTTCATCGCAACGGCGAATTACACCGAACCGGTCCCGCCGGCCCTGATGGACCGCGTCGAAGTGATCAACCTTGCCGGATATACGCAAAAGGAAAAACTGAATATCGCCAAAAAGTATCTGGTGCCAAGGCAGCTTACGGAAAACGGCCTGACAAAGGCAAAGCTCACGATAAAAGATGATGCGATCGTCGAGATAATCGACCATTATACCGGTGAGGCAGGCGTAAGAAATCTCGAACGGTCGATAGCGTCGATCTGCCGGCATATCGCCACGAAAATCGCCACCGGCAAGTCCACACGCGCAACTATCGCTGCCCGTCATCTTGCCGGGATCTTAGGCCCGCAGAAATTCGAATCAGAGATCGCACTGAGAACCGCCGTCCCCGGAGTCGCCACAGCACTGGCCTACACGCCGGTAGGGGGGCAGATACTCTTTATAGAATCCGCAATGATGCCCGGCGACGGCAAGCTGACCCTCACCGGACAGATCGGCAACGTCATGAAGGAAAGCGCCCAAGCCGCATTTTCCGTCCTCAAGGCAAACGCCAAAAATCTGAAGATCGACCCCGAACAATTCGCCAGATTCGACTACCACGTCCACGTCCCCGCCGGAGCCGTCCCCAAGGACGGGCCAAGCGCCGGCGTGGCGATCTTCACCTCGCTCGTCTCGCTGCTGCTCAAAAGACCCGTCAATCCGGACATCGCAATGACAGGCGAGATCACACTCAAAGGCCTCGTCCTGCCCATCGGCGGACTCAAAGAAAAAATACTCGCCGCAAAACAGGCTGGGATAAAAACAGTAATACTGCCGGCAAGAAACAAAAAGAACCTCGTCGAAATACCGGCGGAAGCAAAATCAAAAATGAAATTCCGATTCGCAAAAAAAGCCAGCGACGTAATCAAAATAGCACTGATCAACCCCTAATAACACCCCACTTAAATATCGCACGTGTGACATGCTTGCGCCAGCGGTGTGTTTCTGGGCGCAGCAAGGGTGGCAGCGTGTTTGGCGAAGCCAAACCGATGGCCGGTGCCACAGTGCATACGACCATCGGTTTGCTGCGCAAACGCGCTGCCACCCATGTGTATGTGAGGGACTGAACTGTGGTTTACCACTGTGCTAATTCACCCGTCAGTTCTTCTACCAGGTCTTTCATTGTTACTATTCCGGCTGGTGTGTGCTTTTTTGTTTGTTTTTGTTTGCGGTGGGGCGTTACGAGCACTATTTTGTGGTCTTTTGTTCTCATGGTGTTTATGGCGTCGATAACGGATGTTGTCGGCGGCAGGGTTGCTATCGGCTTTAAGAACTCGCGGAGGTTGCTAAAATCGCGGACGGCTGTCATGGCCTGGTATATGTTGACAAAGCCTGTGATATTGTTAGGGCTCTTTTCGTAGACTGGCAGGCGGGTGTAGGGGTGCTCTGCAAGGATGGCGGCGAGTTGGGCCTTGTCGGTGTTTATGTTTACCGCGACGGTCCTCTTGATCGGCGTCATTACGGAGTTGATCCTGATCGATGGGATGTTGACGAGGCGGGTTATGATGTCGCTTTGTGTTGGGCTAAGGAGTCCTTCGTCACGGGTCTCGGCGAAGATCTTTGCGAAATGCGAACCTGCGGCGGGGGCGATCTCAGCCGGGTCGTCCGTCGAGAGGTTAAGAAGACGCGAGCATGTTCGGGATATTGCGGTGAGTATCGCGACGAGGCCGGAGTACTTAAAGAGCCGATGGAAGAACCACAGCAGGGGGGCGAAACGCGGCATTAGGGTGTCGGGGTGCTGGTAGTAGAGGTTCTTTGGTATTACTTCGGCGAAGACGAAGAGTGTCGGGGCCATGATGAGTGTGGCGTAGAGTGCGGCGGAGTGCGGGTTTTGGCCTGTTCTCAGGAGCATTGCGATGAACGTGCTTGTGACGAGGTAGCTGGCGAGGTTTGTGCCGATGAGCATCGAGATGACCAGTGCGGAACTGTCGCCCATTACGGCTGCGAGCATTGAAAAGAGCGGTCGGTTATGCTCGACGCCGAGACGAAGGCGAAGACGGCTGAGGCGGT
>DAOVVQ010000254.1 GCA_030637065.1 Planctomycetota bacterium | reverse complement strand
CCATCGGTTTGCTGCGCAAATCCCGATGCATCGGGACCAACCCGGGCATGTAGCTATTTTATCCGAAGGTTGCTTTGCGGGGCTATTTCGGGTTGGCTCGGCTCTGTTTTAACTGTTCGACGAGGCGGGTGCGTACCTTATTCAGGAACCCGTGATAGCGGTCCTCTTTGTAGTCCGGGAAGGTAAATGGAAAACTCTGCCACTTACCTTTGCTGAAGATCAGGGTAACCTCGGCGAACATCTGCCTGCCGATATAGATCCGGTGCGAAAAATTCTTCGTCGACGCCAGCACCAGCTTCGACGGCTCGATGATGCCGGGGTCGAGGTTGACCGGGCGGGCAAGCCTTGTGCCGAGTTTTTCAGCCAGATCCCGTTCGATACGGTTAGTGGTATGTTTTATCTCAGCCAACTCGCCCGGGTCGATCAGCTTTTCGATGGCCACGAACATGCGAAGAATGCTCTCGCCGGTCTCGTCCTTGTAGTAATCCGTCTGAGTAAAAGGCCAGACTTCCCTGACCATATCCGCCGGCCCGAACGCCTCTGCAACACTCTCGCGAGCAGCCTGCAAAGACCCCTCGTCAGCGGCAAGAATGCCTACGATCAGCTTAACCGGATTAGGCTTATTCAGGTCCCACATTTGAGTTTGTTTTTCAGGGTGCTTACGATTTCGCCTACTTTTTGGGCGGCTGCGTTGACTTTGACATTTTCGCTTTCGGATTCGGCCCTTAGTTTGACCTCTACGTTGCCTTCGGCGATCGATCGTTTTCCTATTGTTACCCTTACCGGTATGCCCAGGATGTCGGCGTCCTTGAACTTTACTCCGGGCCGCATGTCGCGGTCGTCGAGGAGAACGTCTACGCCGAGGTCCTTTAGCTGTGTGTAGACCTTTTCGCCTGCGTCGATGATCTCATCGCTGTTGCCTGCTAACGTGATGATCACCTCCCAGGGTGCGATGCTGATCGGCAGTATCATCCCGTTCTTGTCGTTTCCAAGTTCGATGGCGGACGCGAGGATGCGATTGATTCCGATGCCGTAACAGCCCATCAGGCAGGGCTTTTCGGTCCCTTCGGCGTCGAGAAATTTCGCTCCGAGCTTCTTGCTGTACTTAGTGCCCAGCTTAAAGACCTGCCCGACCTCGATACCGCGCTTAAACAACAGCTTGTCGCCGTCAATGGTGTCGCCTTCCACTGCCGAGCGAAGGTCGGTTACTGTTACCTTATCGCCTTCCAGCGGGAAATCACGACCCGGCACGACGTTCTTTACGTGATAGTCGGTCTTATTGGCGCCGGCAATCAAGACGCCCATGGCTGCGACGGCGTTATCTACGAGTATCGTGTCGACATTTTCAGCGAGCCCGACGGGCCCGGCAAAACCGACCGCGGCGTTCGTGACCTTAACGACGGTCGCTTCATCGGCCAGTTCGATATGCTTACCACCGCAGGCCTGGGTGAGCTTTTCTTCGTTGACATCGTGGTCGCCGCGCACGAGAACGGCGATGACCTTATCATCGCTACCGTAAAGGATGGTCTTGACCATTTTTCGCGGTTTCGTCTTAAGGAAATCGCAGACCGCTTCGATCGTGCCGACTTTGGGCGTATGCACTTCCTCGATATCGCCGACGTCGTCGGGAGTCGGTTGCTTCGCCAGCGGGTCGACGGGTGCCTTTTCGATGTTCCATGCCCTGGAGTTGTCCTCGGTGTGGACTATAACGTCCTCGCCGTTTTCGCACGGCACCGTGAACTGGTGCGAGCCGGAGCCGCCCATCTCGCCGGACTCGGCCTGGACGATGACGTATTCGACCCCGCATCGCTGAAATATCTTGCAGTAGGCGTCGTACATCTTTCGGTAGGATTCTTCCAGCATCTGCTCGTCGGCGTCGAAGGAGTAGGCGTCCTTCATTATGAACTCGCGGCTCCGCAGGACGCCGAATCGCGGGCGAAACTCGTCGCGGTACTTCAGATTGATCTGGTAGAAGTTCACCGGCAGTTGCTTGTACGAATTGATCTCGCCGGCAGCCAGATACGTTATCTCCTCCTCGGCGGTCGGGGACAGAACGTTTATCCGGCCATGCCGGTCGGTGAACTTGCCTAATGTTTCGCCGTAATCGACGTCCCGTCCCGTCTGCTGCCAGAGTTCCATCGGCTGAACCATCGGCACGGTTACTTCGAGAGCGCCGGCAACGTCCATCTCCTGCCGGACGATCTCCATGATCTTTCGCAGCGATTTCCACCCTGCGGGCAGATAGGCGTAGGTCCCGCTGGCAATCTTTCGCATCAGCCCGGCGCGGATCATCAACTGGTGGCTGATGATCTCGGCATCAGCGGGCACTTCCTTAACGGTGGGGATAAAAGTCTTGCTATATCTCATCTTAAACGTACGCTCCAAATTGACATTAACCGTATTTTCCAGGGTTATAGCCCAACGGAGCCGGATTTGCAAGATAATAGTTTTCAGCGCGGACCAAAACCCACCCTGCCAGGCTCAATTAGTCGTTAGTGGGTGGCAGCGTGTTTGCGCAGCAAACCGATGGGCGTATTGCACAGTGGCACCCACCATCGGTTTGGCTTCACCAAACACGCTGCCACCCAATTGAGAGGCGAATGCGAGGTGCTGGGCGGCAAGGTCATCCCAACCGAACTAAGCGCCCAATTGTCATCCCGACCGAGCGGAGGGATCTATTTAAGCACCATCGCGAAGCGATTCGACAATTGAATTGCATAGGAATTTGTATTTTAGACGGGATTTACAGGATAAAACAGGATAGCCATTAAAAAATCTTGTTAATCCTGTTATCCTGTCTAAAAAAAGTCCCGCCGACGGTGGCTAAATTTAGTATCAGTCCTGCATGTCCCGCATCTCTTCGAAGAACTCGACGTACTTGTCCTTCTTATCAGTCTTGCGAACGGCGATGGCTGACCGCGGATGGCGGTTGAGGATCCCTGTGATGACATACGGGATCATCGCGCCCCACTCCAGTTCCTCCCGCATCGGTATCATGTATTCCTGGATGACCTTCAGGATCGGTTCGAGGCTGAACTTCGGGTTCTTCAAAAAGCCGACCAGAAGTTCCAGCGGGCAGTTACCCGCTCCTCTGCCGATACCGTAAAGCGAGCCGTCGACGAGGTTGCAGTCATGGCGGATGCCCTCGATGGTATTGGCGAACGCGAGTTGCTGGTTGTTGTGGCAGTGTATTCCGATCCGTTTTCCGGGCAGATGCTCTTTGTAGAGCTTGACCATGTGATGGATCTGCTCGGAGAAGAAGTATCCGTAGCTATCGACAACGTAGACGGTTCCGGTAGGCGTTTTGGCCACCTGGTCGAGCGCCTCGACGATGTCGTACTCATTTTCAGCGGAGATTGCCATAATATTGACAGTCGTCTCGTAGCCCAGATCGTGACAGCGGTTCACAAGGGCGATGGCCTTGTCGATGTCCTTGGCGTACGTGGCAATGCGGATCATATCGATGGGGCTTTCGTCGGCGGGAGCGAAGTGCTGCTCGGCGACGCGGTGGGCGTCGACCATGATGCTCAGCTTGACATTCGACTCGATCCCGTCGATGATCTCGCGGATCTTATCGTCGTCGCAGTATTTCCATGCGCCAAAGTCTCCGGGCGGGGCGTACTTGCGGCTTGAACGGTAGCCCACCTCCATATAGTCGATGCCAGCGGCGGAAACGGCCCTATAAACGGCCTTGACGAATTCGTCGGTGAAATAATGATCGTTAATCAAACCACCATCGCGGATGGTGCAATCCATTACCTTAATATCTTCTCTGAACATCTTGCTTCACGCTCCCGACCTGTTGGCCATATTAGTTATTGCCGGCTATTACGGATACAGCCGATCTATTGTTTTCTCTATTACATCCCTGGAAACCTCGTGGGCCCATTGCCCATCTCGGCAGAGTACCGAGCCGATTCCTTCCAGGAGGACGAATCTGGGCCACTGATTAACAGCCTTTTTATCATATTTGATGATCTCAAGCAAGTCTTTTTTCTTAATGGATTTAGGAATTTCAAGCGGCATAGACAGGGCGTTTAAGACCTTTTTCGTGCGGTCCAGCCGCTCAGGGCCCCCCAGACCAAGGTCCTGCTCGATCAAACCGGCGGCGATAATGCCGATCGCCACCGCCTCACCGTGCAGCAGCTTGTAATTGCTGGCGGATTCGACGGCGTGTCCGAGGGTGTGGCCATAGTTGAGTATTCGGCGTTTATTCTGCTCTGTCGGGTCCTCAGCGACCACCGCAGCCTTTATTCGGCAGTTCGAGTAGGCCATCTTTTCAAGCACACCCAGGTCGCGATTTAGCAACCCCGCGACGTTTGCCTCGATATAATCGAAATATTCGCTGTCGGCGATCAGGGCGTGTTTTACCGATTCCGCTAATCCGGAGCGGTATTGGTCGTCGTCTAATGTGGTCAGCGTCGCTGGGTCGATGAATACCGCTGACGGGTGCCAGAAGGCCCCGAATGCGTTTTTGCTAACGGATGAATCGACTCCGGTTTTGCCTCCGACGCTGGAATCCGCCTGCGCAACGGTCGTAGTCGGAATGTGAAGGACCCTTATCCCGCGTTTGAAGATCGCAGCGGCAAATCCGGCAATATCGCCCACGGTCCCGCCGCCAAGGGCTATTATTACGCTGTCACGACCGAAAAACGCCGATTCCATGGCCTCGATGATGGATACGGCTGTGTTTATATGCTTGGAGACCTCGCCGGGCGGGTCGATTATGTATGTCGGAACCTCGATCGTTCCAATAAGGGCCTCTAAATGGCCGGCAGCGACGAGATTTGCGTCTGTAACGACGAATTTTCGGTGTTTTGGGAACTGATCTTCGATCCTCAGCCAAAGCGCAGACAGCGACCCGCTTTCGATATGGATCTTATAACCGCCGCCTGGGGCCGGTGGTATTGTAACTATAAGCTCGCTCATGGGCGGCATCTTAGCAGGTTTGGACCAATATGTTAATAAGAAATGACGGTATGGATCGTGTGCCCGGGCAATTTATCCCGGCCCGAAAGGGCAGCCAGCTCGATGAGGAATGCCAGGCCGGGGACCTTGGCGCCTAATTTCTCCATGAGTTTGCAGGCCGCTGCCATGGTTCCGCCCGTTGCCAGGAGGTCGTCGACCATTAAGACAGTGTCGCCGGGCTTTGCCGCGTCGCAATGGATATCAAGCGTATCGGTCCCGTATTCCAGGTCGTAAGTGACCGATTCGACCTTATACGGGAGCTTTCCGTGCTTTCTGATGGGTATAAAGCCAACGTCGAGGATATGAGCGACCGCTGAGCCGAAGATAAACCCGCGAGCCTCGACACCGGCGACATAATCGACACCCGAGTCGACAAAAGGTGCGGCAATCGCCCTGCCAGCAGCGGCAAAGGCCTCCTTGTCAGCCAATAACGGCGTAATATCGCGGTAAAGTATGCCCTTCTTAGGAAAATCCGGTATATCGCGAATGTATTTTACAAGGTCAATTGTTTCCTGTGCCATTTTAGTATCCTCGAATCGGTTAAAATTATCCTTTTCCGGGCGCGTCACCGCATTTGCATTAGTGGTAAGATAATGCCTGATAATCGAATTAGCAACCTAAATCCGGCGATTTGGCAGGTACAACTGGAAAGAATCGGCCTCGGGCATTTGTTGATTTGTGCTGTCTTTGATGTTAGGCTTTGCT
>DAOVVQ010000250.1 GCA_030637065.1 Planctomycetota bacterium | reverse complement strand
GGGCAACGGGGGAGTCAAAAATAGTAAAAGCACTCCAAGTCCCTGAGATTAAAGAAGTTATGGAATGCCTTTACAATTCATCGGAGAAGGCGGGATTCGAACCCGCGGTACCCCAAAGGGTACACTGGTTTTCGAAACCAGCTCCTTAAGCCACTCGGACACCTCTCCAGCTTAATATTTCCCCGGCTCTTGCAGCTTGCTGGCACTGCGATCAGCCTTTTTAACAACACATCCGGGCAGGTCGCTGCCGGACAATCGTGCCAATCTACCGTCCGGGAAGGAATTATGCAAGCAATTGTCATAATTTAGCGGCATAAAATTGGTGACCGGCTGGGGCTGTAAGTGGCCTGCGGCAGGTCCTGTAGCGGCCATTTTACCTTGCAGCTAACCGGCAATTAGTTCGCTGAGGGGGTCAAAAAACGCCGTTCCTGAAGCGATAAGGCCGGTAATCAGGGTTTTTTCGCGATTAAAGACGAGGCCATCGCCGTTTTTTTCCAGCACTTTGCCGCCCGCAGCCTCAACGAGCAGCGTCCCAGCGGCGATATCCCATTCGTTCTTGGGTACCAGCGTAAATGTCGCGTCGGCAAGGCCGGCTGAGACGCGTGCCAGCTTGTAGGCCACCGAGCCCATCGGTATCACCTCGAGCGGGCCGTCCGTGAAACGGTCCCACTGGCCGCGATTGACCTCGCTTCTGCTGGCAAGAACGGTGGCGCCTTCAAGCTCGGTCCGGTCAGTGGTGCTGGCCGCCTTGCCGTTTAAGGTAACGCCCGTCTCGATCGAACCGAGGTAGAGCTGGTCGGTTGAAGGGCTGCATATCCCGGCGGCGACAACTTTGCCGCCCTCGGCAAGCGCGACGGATATGCACCATTCGTCGATGCCCGCGACAAATTCCCGCGTTCCGTCCACCGGGTCAACGATCCAGACCCGATGCTTTTCGAGCCTGACAAGGTCGTCGACCGTTTCCTCCGAGAGCCAGCCGTCGCCATCTTCGACCAGTGTTTCCTGCAGTACGGAATTGATCTCGATATCGGCAGCGGTTACCGGGTCGCCGCCGGCCTTTAGCTCCGCTTCGATTCGTCCGCTTGTAAAGGTTTCGGCCTTTTCCCTGGCAAGCCCGAGGGCATATTCGATTTTCGCAAGATCCTGTTCTAATGACATTTGTTCGTCCTTATCGGGTTTGTATGGCCCAGCCGGATTTGTCTGACGCAGCCTGGTTTGTTTATGCAGTCGGGTTTGCCGCCGGTCAGGGCCTGAAAATGATCCCCTTCTTTTGGAGCATTTCCTTTACCGCCCCAACATTATGCTCCAGGTCGCCGGCGTCGTCTATTTTCAGGTCGTAATCGATGTCCGTCGGCTCGCCGCCGACCCACACCACCTCGATCGAGTCGGCGTCCGCAGCGGCGGTTATGATCTCAAGGTCTTCCTGGGTCAGCCCCGTAGCGGTTGCTATCAGGATCATACCGGCGTCGAGAATAAGATTGGCCACCTCGGCGAGCCTCCTTAGATGCTCGGGCCGATTCGTATCGGAGCCCTGGGTCTTAATGTCGGCGTCGACGCCATAGAGTACGTTTCCGATCCCCATAAAGTAGACGATCTTGCCATCGGCAAACAGTCTTGCCTCCGTGGCCTTGGCGAGGGTCTTTTTGCCCACATTCTTCCATCCGGTTACAAGGATCAGCGTGGGTCTTTGATTGTATCTTTCCGCCCGGTCGTCGCGGGTAACCGTGCTTGTCTCCCACTTGTAGTTTCTCTGCATAACATAATCGCGGACCCAGAGCTGGTTGTCCGTTAATTTCTCGCGGATGATCCCGCCGCCGCAGATCTCATAGCCATCGACGATGACAAATCTGCCGGTCGCGGCGATCTCCTCAGCCAGGTCGAAAGCGATCGCCCGCTGGGTCCTCAGGACACATTCGGCGACATCATGATATTCGATGCGGTCTTTGGTATCTGTCGAACTCAGATCGGAGGCGTCGATAACCGCGGCGACCTCCTCGAGCGTTACTGCCTGTTTCGCGGTCCCGACCTTGATCATATAGCTCTTATCTTTGGCCATCGACTCTTTGCCCAGCCAGAACAGGTTAACGCGGAGCCGGCTTGTGACCTGCGGGTGAGTCTGCCCGACCTTGGCTGCGATCTCGCCGCGGGTGATGTAGATCTGCTTATCGAGCGTAAAGGCGGTTGCCTGTCCGGCGGCAGCTTTCGTTTGCGGGTCCCGGTTGAATCCTTCTATGGTCTTGACGGTGCTCTTCCTGCCCGATGGGTAGAATACCACCTCGTCGCCGACGCTGAGTTGCCCGGCCTCGATCGTGCCAGCCACTAAGCGTCGTTTGTCGCCGGCGCCGGTGAATTTGTAAACGTCCTGGACCGGCATCCGGAAGGGCTTGTCGACCGGGCTTGCTTCCTTGCTGAATGTATCGATCGCTTCGAGAACCGTTGGGCCCTGGTGCCACGCCATGTTGCCGGTCGGCTCGGCGATGTTGTCGCCCGAAATGCCGCTTACGGGTATGAAATTCGCTTTAAGGTCTACCTCGGAGAGGAATTGTGTGTACTCGGCGACGACCGAATCGAAGGCCTCCTGGCGGTATTTAACCAGGTCCATCTTGTTCACCAGCACCACGAGCTGCGTAATACCCAACATCGAGAGCATGTAGCCGTGCCTGCGGGAGTTTTCCTTTACGCCTTCTTCGGCGTCTATCACAAGGACCGCCGCCTCGGCCCGCGAGGCGCCCGTGACCATGTTCTTGAGAAAGTCGATGTGCCCGGGCGCGTCGATGATGATGTAGTCCCGCGTCGCTGTGTTGAAAAACACGCGAGCGGCGTCAATGGTTATGCCCTGCGACTGCTCGTCCTTGAGTGCATCTAACAGAAACGCGTACTCGAACGGCTTGGAGTTGCGTTTGCAGGTCTCCCTGACACGATCGAGCTTACCCTCGGGCAGCGAATCGGTGTCCGCCAGAAGCCTGCCGATAATGGTGCTCTTGCCATGGTCGACATGACCGGCGATGACAATATTCATCTGCTCACGAGAAACACCTGAGTTGCGCTCAGCTTTTGTATCGATTCGTGTCATTAACTAATACCCTGAAAAAACCATCCCAATGAAATCGGAAACCAACACAATAGTAAATAATAAATTGTAAATTCTACATATACCCGTCTCTTCGCACCGTTTCCAGTCCGCCTCCGTCTTCGGCGTCCTGCGCCCTGCCGGACCGCTCGGCGATGTTGGCGAGTTTGCCGCTCTTTAGTTCCTCTATGATCTCGGCGACATTCGACGCCGTCGAGTCGATCGCTTCGGTGCAGGGCCCGCAGCCTAACGAGCGATACCGTTTGCCGTCGCCCTGGTCATAATAAAGAGACACGGTCGGAATATTTTCCCGCTGGATGTATTCCCAGACATTCAGCTCCGTCCAGTCCAGCAGCGGATGAATACGGACGTGCGTGCCCGGCGCGAAATCGGTCTTGTACTGGCTCCAGAATTCCGGCGGCTGGTCCGCGATGTCCCAATCGTTCTCACGGTCGCGGGCGCTGAAATAACGCTCCTTGGATCGCGTCCCCTCCTCGTCGGCCCTTACCCCGACGATCACGCCGGTATAAGGCTCGGTGCTGGAGTCCTGCTCGTATCTTTGCGTAGCATGGTTGTATCGCTGCCTGGGCCAATTGCCGCTTAGCGTGTTTTTCAGGGCCTCGGTCTTCAGGGTCTGGCAGCACCTTATCCGGTCGATATTTCCCTCGGGAAAGGTCTGTTTGGCATCGATGGCGCCTGTGTTCATGCCATAGACCATATCCAGATGCCACTTACGGGTAAGCCGGTCGCGGTATTCTATCATCTCGGGGATCTTGTAGCTGGTGTCGATGTGAACCAGCGGAAACGGAACATGACCTAAAAAGGCCTTCTTCGCCAGCCACAACAGAACCGTGCTGTCCTTGCCGATCGACCAGAGCATGCAGAGATTTTTGAAATTCGCGTACGCCTCCCGCAGGATGTGAACGCTTGTATTTTCGAGTTGATCCAGGTGGTCCATTTGTGCCTTTACTTGAGGTCTTTGAGGGCGTTTATAATTACTGCCACGGATTCGTCTATGCTCAGGCCTTCCGTATTGACGACGATCTCGGCGTTTTCAGGCTCTTCATAGGGGTCGTCAATTCCGGTGAAATTCTTGATCTCGCCGGCGTCGGCCCTTTTGTACAAACCCTTGACATCCCGTCTGCGGCATTCGTCCAGCGAGGTCGATACATATACCTCGATGAAGTTGCCGCATCGCTGCCGCACAAAATTTCGGGCCTCTTTGTAAGGCGAGATGAACGAGGCGACTACGATTACGCCGTGCTTTTCGAGCATCGAGGCCAAAAAGCCCACTCTTCTGATGTGCTCGTCGCGATCGTCCTTGGTGAACCCCGTCGCGGGGAAGATCCCCCTCAGCACGTCTCCGTCGAGCTTTTCTATCCTGTTGCCGTTGGCTGACAGTTCATCGTAGACCCGATCGGCCAGGGTGCTCTTGCCGGACCCGGACAGGCCCGTAAACCACAGGACAAATGCCTTATCTTCTTGTGTCGTTGCCAATATTATACCTCAGAATATGCGTCAACAATTAACTCTTAAGTCATGCTCAATTCTTAACTTACGCTGGCAGCTCACTAAGCCCCCGCCACATTAGACAAACTTTCGGCTTTTATTGCAAGCACCTATGTGATATCGGACAGAACAGGCTGCGTTTGAACCTGTTTCTTTACTTTGTTTTGCGTATTTTTCGCTCAGAAAGCTGCAAAGACCCCTTGTTTTTGTCAATTAAGGCCTTTAATCGAATATCTGAAAATAATGCCCAAGCCAGTGTAAGCCGGGTAGATTTGGGTTAAGGCAGGATTTCCGAGTAGGATGCGGGCTGGAATTCGAGGACCTGGTCGGCGACGAATCCGCTGGGCGAATCGGTATTTCCGCTCAGGTCGAAGCTCAGGCTGCCCTGGCCGGTCAGGCACAGGGGCTCTTGGGAATAGTTGATCAGCGAGCCGTTGACGGTTCCCCCGCCCTGTCCGGTAAGCCGTATTCCGCTGGCGGCGATCGCGCCGTTGATGGTGTTGCTCTGGCCGGCGAACTCGACCTCGAAGCCGGGAGCGACGATGAAGGTTCCGGTCTCATCTCGAATATCGTCGAATTGTGAACCGACCAGTGTCGAGACGGACTGGGACAGGACCTGTCCGGTGAACTTGACCTCGTCGGTCGAGGACGAATCTGTTATGTCGCCGTCGCCGGCAATGATCCCGTTTATCGAAGACTGCCCGGAAAAATGGACAATGTTGGGGCTTTCAACGAACAGGATCCCGTTGATGGTAACCTGGCCTGAAAAGACGGGATTGGTATTTGCCGCGATAGTAACATTTTCGAGGACCGCATAACTGCTGATGTCGGTGCTGCTGTCGATTACGTCACCTGTTGCAAATGACCTGAAGTATCCGGGGTCGGGTTCGGGAAATGTGACCTCTTGGACTCCCACGGTTATGTGGGCGTCAACCCCACTGCCGCTGGCGCCGGCGATCGTTGCCTGGCCGTTGACCGAATAGGTGGCGCCCGAATGGCTGATGTCTACATCGTATGCGATATTGGACTGGCCGGTCATCGACAGCGAATCGCCGCAGTCCGTGCTGATGCCCTCGATATATACGTGGGCGTTGGAGGCCTGATTGATGCCTTGGATAGAGGCCT
>DAOVVQ010000140.1 GCA_030637065.1 Planctomycetota bacterium | reverse complement strand
CTCCGGCCCGGGCGGGTCAATAGCTTCGGCCAAAACCGCTCCAGGCCAGCCAACCCCTGCCGCTGTCTCGCCTGCCTCATCGGCCCCGGCACCCGTCTCGCCTCCACAGGCCAGTTCCCGAGTCGCTCCCCAACCGGCGCCAGCGCCCGCGCCTGTCGCGCAGGCCCCGATAACAGCCGAGAACGACCCTGACATTCTCAACCCCGACCACTACCAGGCGGCAAGACTGCTCGAGGGGGCAAAACAGTTTATCAAGTTGGGAAGATACACCACATATAAACGCGGGATCGACATGTGCCGCGAGATCCTGCGGGACTATGCCCATACGCCATACGCCGACCAGGCACGAAAACAGCTTCAACTGGTGCCCGAGCGGTACCGGGCTATATACAAAGTCACCAACGAGGAAATGGGTCTGTAACGTTATCATGGAGGACAAAAGAATGATCACCACCTCAACATCGGCGGGTACGATCCCCAGCATCGCAGTCACAGCCGGCTCACTCCCCGAAGCGTGGGAAAAAACGGTCCTGGCAGTCTGGGATAACGGCATAGATGTCAGAACGCAGTACGATAAAGAAGGCGACAGCCCCAGCAAAGACGCAACCGTCATGGTTACGGTCGCCGACCCATTCGCCGAGCCGCGGATCCACAAAAACTTCCCCGGCGGACCCGAAGAACTCGAGGCATATCGCCAGGAAGTCGTTTCCGGAATCCACGACCACTGGATCGACCCCGCCGCGGGCAAGTGGACCTATACCTACCACGAAAGGCTCTTTTCATACTGCCCGGTGGAAGACATTCGCAACCCCAATACACCCAAACCCTTCGCCGCATTCGACCAGATGAACTACATCGTCGAATCGCTCGCCGGCTGCCACCATACCAGGCGGGCACAGGCGATTACCTGGATGCCGAGTGCGGACCCGCCCACGGACGACCCGCCATGCCTTCAACGTATATGGTGCCGTCTGGCCCAGGATGAAGATTCGCAACTGGTGCTTAATATGAACACCCATTGGCGAAGCCGCGACCTGTACAAGGCATGGTTTATGAACGTCTACGCGCTGACGGACCTGCAAAAGATCATCGCCGACAAACTCGCCGAGAAGATCTCGCGGCCCGTCAGGGTCGGCAGATACGTCGATATCAGCGATTCCCTGCACATCTACGGCGCCTATTTTGACGACGCCGAAAAGGAAGTCGACAAAATGCGAAACACCCCCTTCGCCCAGCGTGCATGGGACTCGACCCACCCGGCATTCGAGATGATGACACGCGAAGCAAGAGAAAAACTCGCAAAAGACCCCGACTGGTACGCAAAGGCAAAAGGATAAAACCACAACTGAATTAAATGTACCGGGTACATTATTTTACCTCCACCTGACTAACTCCGCTCTTTAGAGCGGAGACCAGCGACAACAACTCCCCCCAAAAAAAAGGGCTTTAGCCCTGCAATCAACCACCCAGCCAAAAAAATCCGCTCCCGACCACCGCACATCCCCCAAAAGGTCCCATAAAAACCCCAACCCAGCCCCAACAGCCCCAAACGGAGAATAATTTTCACAATTTCCAACATTTTCTTAACACACGCTTAATATTTCCTTGACATTTCCATCCGGATCGGGTATACTGATATTTGTGCTTCGGGGAGAGGTAACGCTTGTCAGAAAAAACGTAAACAGTGGGGGTTACAATATGTCGTTCCCAGAGATTAAAACAAAATGCCTCGTTCAGGCAGTAACAGCCGCACGAGGCCCGCCGGAAAAATAACAAACCCTGATCTTTCCACAGAACCACCCACACCAGCAACCCACGCAGGACGCAATATTTCACACCAAATACTGCATACTTACTGGACACTAAACACCTCCTCACCCTTGACACCGACAACAACAATGCTATAGTCCACTCGTATATCTATGCCAATGGACAGCTGATCATGCAAAATGCCGGTGACGTACAAGCAGACCGATACTTCTATCTAAGCGACAGGCTCGGCTCCGTCCGCCTCATACTGGACGCAACCGCAGCCGTCCAAAATCGCTACACATACAAACCATTCGGCAAGCAACATCCCACAGAGACCGAAGAAACCATCACAAGCAACCCATGGCAGTTCACAGGACAATACTACGACAAAGAAATAAAACAATACCACCTAAGAGCAAGACAATACGACCCACACATAACAAGATTCACAACAAAAGACCCAATAACAGGCAGATTCACAGAGCCATTGACACTACATGCGTATTTGTATTGCGCGAACGAGCCGGTAAGTAGAACCGATCCACTCGGACTGTTCATATGGCAGGGACGGTGGCCTACAGGTGAACATTTTGACGCAGAAAGGACTCAAGAGGTAATTTATATGGCGACGGCGCTTGTGGGTTCAGACTTCGTTTTAGGCCCATGGCTCGCTTTTAGCAGGGGAGGACCCGGACGATTCGGCATATACGACATGAAGGATTCAGATTGCACATTTACAATTCATGATTCACTGCTGGGCGATTCATTACTGCAAGACACTGAATTTGGCAATTACCTGGCCGGGTATACGACCTATTACAATTATGGTATTCTTGGTGAAATTGGTAATCGCAGTGCTGGTCATTACTACTCTATCCTTGAGTATCAAATGTGGGATCAACCCGATAGCAAATACTTTATATCCGCGGGAATCCTAAAAGCCCTGGGAGATAGGGGTGGGGCCAGGGGTATCTGGGAACGATTGAGTTATGTAAATGCCAAGTCTCAGCTATACTACGGTATAGAGCTCATGACAAGCGTAGATGATATTACTGGATCCGAGTTCGACAGTGCACTGAAAATGTTTCGAACCTTCTGGGATAGCGGAAGTTTGCGGGGACAATGATTGTAAAAAAAGAAAAGAGGTCAGGTTATGTGGTGCGCCGACGATAAAGAGACAAGTCGTGTTGCGATTGCGGCCATGTGGTGTTCGATTATTAATGTGGCATCACTGATCCTTTTTGCCCTGAGTGTTGTTGTTGGCTTCGACATAGGGCTTCTTATTGCAGTATCAATGTTGTTTGCAGTTCTTGGGCTTGCTTTAGGTGTCGCAGCCCTGTTTGTGATTAGCATCAGACAGAGGGATACCAAAGGCTATGCACAAGCGATTCTGGCAATTATTATTTCTATTCCCGTTGTTTTGGTGATTTGCGATGTCAGCATATCAGTTTCAGCACGCAAGAAGTTTACAGAAAACTTCAGTGGAAGACACAATCTCAAGATTCTTTACGAAAGTCTACAAGATTACGCCAAGGCACATGAAGGCTGCCTTCCCCCGGCAGAAAGTTGGTGTGATGAATTGCTCAGATTTGACGAGGCGCTTTCCCGTGAAAATTTTCAACATCCTCTGGCCGGTGACCTTGAACAGAAAACTTACGCAGGATATCCAATATCCTCTAACCTTGAACTTACGGGAGATTGTCAATTTGCCTTTAACAGCAACCTTAGCGGAAAACGCCTTGATGACATTAGCAAAGATGTAGTGCTGATCTTTGAGGCCGACGGAGACTGGAATCTGCATGGAGGATCGGAATTGCTGGACACCAGATATATCGAACATAATCACTTGCACATCAGATTCGTTGACGGCACTGAAGTGTCCTATCACTTTGACCAGGAGGCATATCCGACATACGAAGGAAGGTACAGGCGTTACAAAAAACTCAGATGGCGATAACAAACTTTAATTATTCGTCAATCCGAAGGGCCGCCTCTGTGCAAAATGAGTGACTATTTGGGTGGGCGCTTTTGCGTTTTTTTGCAAAAGGGTGAGTTTCCTGCTGAAACGCTGCCGCCCTCTGCCGCCCCAGCCGGAACTTGATGTCGCAAATCGCAACTTCAAGCATCTCGAAACCAAACCGGGGACAAATTGTTTCACAATCTACAATGCTTGTCCCAGCGAAGGCTGGGATCAAATATAAAATCAAAAAACCCTTGACTCTCAGCCGAAAAATGGTACAATACCGCCCAACGTTCAAGCAACGTAAGAACAGACAAAAGGAGAAGAAAAAGGGCAATCGAAAACACAAAACAGCCCCACCATGTCATTGACGCACTCGCCGCGGCGGAGCGCGTCACAGCCGGGAAGGCGCCGAATCCAGCATACTGGTTACTGAATACCGCCCACTGGATATTGAGCGAAGCGAAATCCCGATCCATCGGGACTGAGTGCTATTTCGCGAAACAAACCCAATCTTAACATTTCCTTAACACCGTTAACCCTGTAATAACAAGGACTTACAGCAAATGAACCCGAAACAGCCCAAAAAAAACGAACCCAATCGAACCCAATTTCCGGTGAGAAGCGGCGTTTTGAGTTTTGGTCATTAGAATTTAGAATTTGTTTAGGATTTAGATATTAGAATTTAAAGTTTGCCAAAAGAAGGGTGCAATATTTCGCACCAATGAACTGCATACTGGATACTGGATACTGGATACTGGATACTGTATATTGAGCGCAGCGAAATCCCGATTCATCGGGGCTAAACACTAAAATACAAAATACTGGCTACTGGCTACTGGCTACTGCATACTGTATACTGAATACTCTTTAACGAACTGGATTCAGATTTAATGATTGATATTGACAAACAGCCGGTCCTGTCGCGATGGCAGATCGCAGCTCTTGGCGCTGTTCTGGCGGTTGTTGTCTTTGCCGTCTATGTTCGGACCGGCGGCTTTGAGTTTGTCAATTATGACGACCCCAAATATGTCTACGAAAACAGGCATGTCCTGGCCGGCTTTTCCTGGGAGAACGTCAAGTGGGCGTTTACCAGTTTTCATGCAAGCAACTGGCACCCGTTGACGTGGCTGTCGCTGATGGCCGACTGTCAGCTCTCGGCGAACCCTGCCCAGGCCTGCCACATCACCAATCTCATCCTGCACACAGCCAATACCGTGCTCTGTTTCCTCACCCTTTATCTGCTCACCGGCAACGCCTGGCCGGCTTTCCTTGTCGGCGCACTCTTCGGGCTCCATCCGCTGCATGTCGAGTCCGTCGCGTGGGTCGCCGAACGCAAGGATGTCCTGAGCACGCTGTTTTGGTTCCTGACAATGTTAGCTTACCTCCGCTACGTGCGAAAGGGCGGCCTCGTCTCATATCTGCCGGTGGCTGTCTTCTTCGCCCTCGGGCTCATGGCCAAGCCGATGCTGGTTACGCTCCCATTCGTGCTGCTGCTTGTAGACTGGTGGCCTTTGGGGCGGATGGCTGGTGCCCAAGGCTCGTCATCTCCGGCTCGCAGGCGAAGGGGCTCTCATTCGCGGCACAGGCCGAGGCAGCCGGCGATCGGCGCCCATCCGATGCGGCTCATTGCCGAGAAGATCCCGCTGTTCGTATTGTGCGTAGTTTCGAGCATGATCACGATGCGGGCTCAGGGTGCGGTGCGGGTCTCTTTCGAGGTTTTGCCGACAACCGCCCGGATCGCCAACGCCGTGGTCGCATACGCGGTCTATCTCGGCAAGATGTTCGTCCCTGCCGGTCTTTCGGTCTATTACCCCCATTCCGGCACATGGCCCAAATGGCCGGTTTTAGGTGCGGCATTGGTTCTGCTGGCGATATCAGGGCTGGTTTTGGCCTTTGGCCGCCAGCGCCGATACCTTACGGTCGGCTGGCTTTGGTACTTAGGGACCATGATCCCGGTTGTCGGATTGGTGCAGGTCGGTGTCCAGAGCTATGCCGACAGATACACCTACATCCCGCTGACGGGTGCGTTTATAATGATAGCGTTCGGAGCCGATGAGCTTTTAAGGCGGCGCAGGTTCGGTAGTGCCGCTGGGGCGGGATTGCGGTATGGTTTCGCCGCCAGCCTGGTTCTTGCCCTGTCTGTCGGAACGTGGATGCAAACGGGCCATTGGGCTGACAACATCAAACTCTACAGCCACGCCATCGAGGTTACCGACAGAAATCACATGGCCCATAATAACCTTGGCGTTTCGCTTCGCGATGCCGGGCGGATCGACGAGGCGATCGAGCATTGGAAAAAGGCGGTCGAGATACTTCCGCAGTTCGATGACGCGATAATCAACCTTGGCGTCGGACTCATCGAGCAGAAACGTTACGGCGAGGCGATAACATATTACAAGGAATATATAAATGGGGGAAATGAAAATTTCCTGGTCTACAACAATCTTGGCAATGCACTGAAAGAGATCGGCGAGTTTGGCGAAGCAGCGAGGTATTATAATCGTGCCCTGCGGTTTAAGGGTGACGCGTGGCAGATCCATTACAATCTCGGGCTGGTATTTTACCAAGTGCAGAAATTAGACGCGGCGATCGGGCATTACAAAGAGGCCCTCCGCCTAAGCAACAACAACCCCATCGTAGCCGAAGCACTAACACTGGCCCAATCGCAAAAGTCCAGATCGGTCGGGCAGAAAAATGACTCAGCGCAGAAGCCGGACGAACAAAGGAGAAATTGATGTTTGAGATCTCTGAAAAACTATGATACCCTTGCTATGGTCGTTGTTATTGGAACAAAAACAAACCCGGCAGTGAAATACACCCTGTTTTTCAGGGGACCCGCTTAAAGAGGCTAATATGAAACAAAAAACTTTTTTATTGCTGGCCCTGGCCAGCTTAATATTATTTACTTCTGTCACGCAGGCTAAAAGCAGACGGCTCACTCCTTCTCATCTAAAAGGTTATGAGGCTCTTTACGCAAAGGAGCCTCGGGCTGCGGCACTAAAATGGTTCAAGGATGCCAGGTTCGGGCTTTTTGTGCATTATGCTCTTGCCAGCCTTTGCACCGACGGCAAGGCCGAATACGGCAGAATGGTCGAAGAAAAGGGAAGCGAAAAGGCAAACAGGGAATTGTTCGACAAATTCGATGCACGAAATTTCAATGCTGACGCGATATGCGATCTGGCAATAGCGGCCAATATGAAGTACGTGACATTTACAACGCAGCATCTTGGGCGAATGTACATGTACGATACTAAAGTTTCGGATTTTACCAGTGTCAGATCCGCCGCCGCCCGTGACATGGTGGCAGAGATGGCAAGGGCGTGCCATAAGAGAGGATTAGGGCTTTTTCTTTATGTACCGCCGGAAGTCGCCAGGACAGATGATGAACATATCGAGCAAAATCACACTATTCTAACTGAGCTGCTTACAAAGTATGGCGATATTGCGGGCATCTGGTTTGATGGGATCGGTTACTACCACAAAGAGCCGGAAAACTATACAAGACTTTCTGAAACTTTTGCACTGATCCGTTCATTGCAGCCTGGATGCCTGATCTCCTTCAAAGAGGGGGCTATAGGACAGGAGGATTATATAAGTCCAGAGCATTTTCTGCTGCCAACGCCGACTGGGTGGGATACGAAAGAAAGGCAGGCTCGGTGGGAGTTGCGACTGGAAAGGTGGGAAAGTCAAAATCGCTCCAGGTGGGAGAAGTATTTTAAAAATAAACCTGCGGAGATAAATACTGTTATGCAGGTGTGTTTCAACAGGGACGGCATCGGAGAACCAAGCGGCTGGATAAACGATGAATCGGCACGCCATTTAACCGCCGATGAAGTAATGTACCTTTACGAAAAAACCAGGTCACTCGGCGCGAACATGCTCTTGAATATCGGGCCGCGAGGCGACGGCTCCATCCATCCCGAAGATAAGAAAACACTTACAGAAATTGGCAGACGTTTAAAGCAGTCTTTGAAGTAGGGCAATATCATGTCAGCCAAGCGTTGCATGTATTTTGTCATTGACGCGCACGCCGCGGCGGAGCGAGTCGCAGCCGGGAAGGCGCCGAATCCAACATGAAATGGCATCCGCCAACCTGTCTCGCCGTAGCCTTGGCGAAGGCGGAAGACTGATCCCTAATCAGGATTAAGCAAAAATGAAACCAAGAATATTGCTGGTTAATCCGCCTGTCTATGATTTCACAGCCTATGATTTCTGGATCAAGCCATACGGTCTGCTTTCGGTCGGCGGTATGCTCAGGGACCAGGCGGACCTGAGTCTGTTC
Source organism: Planctomycetota bacterium (assembly GCA_030637065.1). Taxonomy (GTDB): domain Bacteria; phylum Planctomycetota; class Phycisphaerae; order Sedimentisphaerales; family Anaerohalosphaeraceae; genus DAOVVQ01. The sequence goes on along the minus strand of DAOVVQ010000140.1, from coordinate 2,008 downwards.
GACTATCTCGACCGGTCAACGCTTGCCGGTCCGCCCAGCCACGAAGCGGCCAGCGGTGACGCCAAAATCCGGCGAGATCGCTTCGGACGGGGGAAATATGCCTCGAAACGCGTTCAAAAACCGGATGTTTTTAGCGAAATTCCGAGATATTTTCGTCGATTTGGCGCAGATCGCGCCGTTTTTCAGCGTTTTCTTGACGCAAAAAAACCGTTCGATCTCGTACTCATCCAGACCGTAATGACATACTGGTATCCCGGCGTAGCGGAAGTGATCGAAGATGTGCGAAGGATTTGCCCCGGCGCAAAGATAGTATTAGGCGGCGTTTACGCCACACTGTGCCCGGACCATGCCCGGTCTCTCGGCGCTGACCTCGTAATAGAAGGCAGCGACCTGGCGCCCCTGGCCAGCCTGTTGGGGACCGAAGAGCTGCGAAGACAACCGTCCGCTGGGGCTCGCCAAGGGCCGTATTGGGAAGGTTATGAGCGGCTGGACGTTGGGGTGATGAAGCTCACTCGCGGCTGTCCTTTTGCGTGCAGCTATTGCTCGGTGCCGCAGACCGAGCCGGGCTTTTCGACTAAGCCGCTGGCCGAATGCATCGCCGACCTGCACGTGCTTTGCGAAAGGGGCGCCGCCAATATCGCATTCTACGACGATGCGCTCCTGCACGAGCCCGAGCGGCTCCTCGATCCATTTTTAGGGCATGTGATCGACGAGCAAATAACCGTCAACTTTCACACCCCCAACGGTCTGCACGCCCGCTTTATAACCGCCGATCTTGCCCGGCTGATGGTCCGCGGCGGCTTTAAGACGTTCTATCTGGGCTTTGAGAGCTGCTCGGAGGCCTTTCAGCGGCAGACCGGTTCCAAGGTCCTTTCCGGGCATCTCGCAGAGGCGGTCGAAAACCTCCTCGCCGCTGGGGCCGCCCGGCCAAATATCATAGCATACGAGATATTAGGCCATCCGGAGAGCAACCTCCAGGAACTCGAGCAGTCGATCCGCTTCGCCAACGGTCTGGGTATCAGGGTAATGCTGTCGGATTTTTCGCCGATCCCAGGTACGCCGGACGGCGAAAAATGCCGAAAATGGGTCGATCTCGACGAGCCGCTAAACCACAACAAAACGGCCTTCCCAGCCACCCTACTCGGATTCAAGACCGCCAGCCACTTCAAAAACCTCTGCAATGACCTCAATAAACAGATTTAAGGCATCAGCTGGCCTGATGTAAGTCCTTTGCTCGTAATAACTTACAGTCTTTTGCCGGTCTAAGGTGAGGCTCGGAGCCCTTTAGTGAAAAAGAGATGTCCAGAATCCTGTTTTGTCTTCCGGTGATTTTGCATTGCTGCGATTATATCTTATTGTTTATATGTAAGATTTGTTGTCACTAACTCGCGTTGTTAATTGGGGTTAAATATATATGCCGCCGAGAGTACGAAATAATATTTTATTCAATTTTTATCGTCCGTGTTCCAGCGCTGACGAACGCGGTCCGCCGTAATGGCAACTGACGATCAAATCCTCCCAGTAACGAAAATCAAATCCTCCCAGTAACGCAAAAATCACCTTCCCAGTAACGCAAAGATCAAACCCCTGTAACGTAAAGATCAAACCCTGCCCGGTAACGTAACAATCAGCCCCCTGCAAAACCCCATCTTTCAATAAACGATTGCGGCATAACCGACGCTTTCCTGGCTTGACTGGTGAAACTTTCTTTGCATGATCTCATTGCTGTCCGTATGGCCGAGAAGCAGGCCCTGTGCTTTGCCGAGTTTCTTTGCTGCGGCCACCGCTGCTGCGGCTGCGCCCGGGCCGCAGGCGCTGCCATTTTCGAGGGCACATTCCAGGAGCTTTTCCGGCTCCATCTTCAGGGCCAGGTCGATGAACTCTGCATCGTTTACCTCTGTAGCCCATTTTAGGCCGTCAGGATCTGCACCCAGCGGATAGAAACCGTACCGCGGCCCGTAATGCGTAAGGTCGGTCGAGGCGATGCAGACTATCGTTTTTTCGCTCT
>DAOVVQ010000251.1 GCA_030637065.1 Planctomycetota bacterium | reverse complement strand
TCCTGGTATCGGCTTCGGCGGTAGCTGCGGGGATACCATACTTTATACCGTCCGGCGTTTTGGCCGCACGCGGCAGAAAAGGAGCCAACCAACGAATAAATATCGCCCATATCGGCGTAGGCGGAAGGGGCTCGGGGCTGCTTCGCGAAGTAAAGGGGCTCGAGGAATCCGCCAATGTCAAGGTCGTAGCGGTCTGTGACGTGGACAAAAAACGCCTCGCCAAAGCGGTCGAGACAGCCGGCGGCAAAGTCGACGCTTATCACGACTATCGCACCATACTCATGCGCAGAGATATCGACGCAGTGGTCATCGGCACCCCTGACCACTGGCATGGCGTCCAGACGGTCCACGCCGCCGAATCAGGCAAGCATATTTACGTGGAAAAACCCGCATGCTGCACCATCGAAGAAGGCAAGGCGATGGTCGCCGCGGCTCAGAAGAACAATGTCTCCGTCCAGGTAGGCTCACAGGGCCGGTCCCAGCCGGAGGCATATCTGGCGCACCGTTATCTCGTCAACGACAACATCGGCCATATCGACCGCGTCGACTGCTTCCACTACCCCAGCCCCGAAGACACTAATCCCATCCCCGACAGTGACCCGCCCGCCGAGCTTGACTGGGATATGTGGCTCGGCCCGCTACGGTGGAGGCCTTACAACGCGAGATATTGTCCGAGCAAGTTTCGCTGGTTCCTCGAATCCGGCGGCGGACAGATCCGCGACCGCGGCGCTCACGTAATGAGCTGCGCGATGTGGTGGATGGGCGCAGATGGCACCGGACCTGTTACCGTCGAGGCCACAGGAACCCCGCCGACCAAGGGCATCTGGGACAGCGCTGTTCTCATGGATGTAACCTACACTTTCAAGAACCCGGATTGGGTGCTGACCTGGCGTCAGATGCCAAACGATCAACTCCCTGCCGCCGAGGAGCGAAAGCCCGAGGAGCTAAATAGCGAGATCAAAAAGATCTCCCGACCCGGTTACGGAGCGATCTACCGCGGCGATAAGGGCAAGTTTATTCATTGGGGCGGCGATGGCGGAACATGGGCCGAAAGAAAGGCACGCAACTGGAAGCTCCCCGCCGGCGGCAAGGATGTCTACAAAAGCCCCGGCCATTTCCAGGACTGGTTCAACTGCATAAGGACCGGCAAAAAGACGATCATGAACATCGAAGCCGCAGTCGGCGTTGCCAATCTGACCGTTCTTGGAAATCTCTCGTATATCCTCGGCCGAAAGCTGACCTGGGACCAGGCAAAACAGACGATAGTCGGTGACGAGCAGGCACAAAGAATGATGTCGCGCCCGCAGCGCCACCCCTATCACCTGTAGAGATTCGACCTGCGGCACAAAGGAGACGTATTATGGCGTTTACACTTGAGCCTGGCGAAAAGGCTCCGGATTTTTCGCTTTGCGCTACCGATGGCGATACCTACAGCCTGGCCGATTTTGCCGATGCCGGGGTGCTGGTGCTATTTTTTACCTGTAATCACTGCCCCTATGTGATCGGGTCCGACGAGGTTACCCGGCAGACCGTCCTGAAGTTCGCCCCGCAAGGAGTGTCGTTCGTTGGCATAAACTCCAACAGCCCCAATACCTACGAGGAAGATTCCTACGAGAATATGATGCTCCGCATGAAGGAGCAGAAGTTTCCGTGGCTCTATCTGCATGACGCTACGCAGGATGTCGCCCGGGCCTATGGTGCGCTGCGTACGCCGCATTTTTTCATTTTCGACAAAGACCGAAAGCTGGTCTATACCGGCCGGGGCGTCGACTACCCCCGCGATACCAGCCAAATGATCGTCAATGACCTCGAGGTCGCTCTCGAAGAGCACTTAGCTGGCAGGAAGATCACCACACCGGTTACCAATCCCATCGGCTGTAATGTCAAATGGGACGGCAAAGATGCCCACTGGATGCCGGCGGAGGCGTGCGATCTGATATGAGGCCGACGAATTCGGCCCGAACGGCTGAAAGTTTTCAGGACGAATATTCTCAAGCGAAGCAAAGGGGCGGCCTTTGACATTTGTTATTATTTTTGTTGGTGTATATTCGCTCCTGAACTTCTACGTGCTCCGTCGCCTCGCGTATCTGTTCAAGGTCAGGCCCGGTATCGGCTTTTATGCCCTGTTGGTGGCCTGCTCCCTGAGCTACATTGCCGCCGCCGTCCTGGATCGCGTTTACGCAAACGGCTTTTCCCGCATGATCTATCTCCTGGCCTCGACCTGGATGGGGGTAGGGCTTCTGCTGTTTTCGTGTCTCGTGGTTTATGAGATTGCAGTGATTCTGTTTAGGCCGCCTCGTGTGATATCAGGCATTGTGATCTGCTCGGTTGTCGCTGTTTTATCACTCTATGCAACGATAAACGCCCACCGGATCACCGTCACTAACGTGGACATAGAAGCAGACATCGATATGAACATCGTTCAGCTCAGCGATATACACTTAGGCTCGACCAGGGCAGGCTTCTTAGAGCAGGTCGTCGAGAAGACCAACTCGCTCGCCCCGGACCTGGTACTGATAACCGGCGACCTTTTGGAATCACATCGAAGTATTACCCCGGCGACGCTGGAACCGCTTAACGATCTTGTCGCCCCGGCCTTTTTTGTCACAGGCAACCACGACGGCTATGCCGGCATCGACAGGACCATGCGGCTGATAGGGACCACTAAGGTAACGCCGCTCAGGAACGAGACGGTGATGGCCCAGGGTATTCAGATAATCGGCATTGACGACAGCTATGACAAAGATCATGTGGCCCGTCAGCTCAAGCGTATTAAAGTCGATCCGTCGGCGTTTTCAATATTGATGTACCACCGACCCGACGGTTTCGAGGCCGCCTGCCGGGCCGGGATCGACCTTACCCTCAGCGGCCATACCCACAATGGCCAGATATTCCCCTTCAATTATTTCGTCAGGCTGAATTACCGACACGTCAAGGGGCTCTTTGAGCGGGAAAATTGCCGGCTCTATGTCACCAGCGGCACAGGGACATGGGGGCCGAGAATGCGGCTGGGCTCAAACAACGAGATCGTAATGCTCAAACTCCACAGCCGCTGACAAACGCTCAACGCCTGCCTATTGCCCACCATCCGATGTTTCCAACGGGAGCAGGCTTTATATGTACTCGTTCAGGATATTTTCTAACATTTCCTGTCTGCCGCTGGCCAGTTCGGGCTCTCCGTGTTCGAGTATATAGGCCTCAAGCTCGGCAAATCCGACCTTCTTGCCTTCGATCTTGCTCCCCAATTCGCCGTCCCATCCGGCGTATCGCTCTTTGACGGCGTTTTCCAGGACCTTGTCCTCGATGAGCCTTGCCGCATTCTTCAGGCCGCGGGCGAAGCAATCCATCGCTCCTACGTGGGCGTAGAACAGATCGATCCCGTCTACCGATTGCCGCCTTACCTTGGCGTCGAAGTTCAGACCACCCTTATCGAATCCGCCGCTCTGGAGGATCGTATACATCGCCAGCGTAGCGTCGTAAATGTTGGTCGGGAACTGGTCGGTATCCCAGCCTAATAGCATGTCGCCGCGGTTGGCGTCTACCGAGCCTAAGATCCCGTTGGCGGCGCAGTAGGCTAATTCGTGCTGGAACGTATGGCCGGCAAGCGTTGCATGGTTGGCCTCGATGTTGAGCTTGAAGTCGTTGGCGAGATTGTACTTTTGCAGGAAGGCATGGCAGTTGCCGGAGTCGAAATCGTACTGGTGCTTGGTCGGCTCTTTGGGTTTCGGCTCGATGAGGAACTGGCCGTCGAAACCGATCTTCTTTTTATGGTCGACCGCCATCTGCAAAAGCATCGCCAGGTGATCCAGCTCTCGGCCCATGTCGGTATTGAGCAACGTGTCGTAACCTTCGCGTCCGCCCCAGAAGACGTAGTTGACGCCGCCAAGCTGGTGGGTGATCTCGATCGCCTTTTTGATCTGGCTCGCCGCGTAGGCGAATACCTCCGGCGAAGGATTGGTCCCTGCGCCTGCCATGAAGCGGCGATGCGAAAAGGCGTTGGTCGTTCCCCAAAGGAGTTTGACGCCGGTATCGTCCTGGAGCTTTTGGGCCTTTAGGACGATCTTATCGAGCCTGCGGTTAGTCTCAGCCAGGTCGTCGGCTTCCGGTGCGATATCGCGATCGTGAAAGCACCAGAAGTTGACCCCGAGCTTGGTAAACAGCTCGAAGGCGGCATCGAGCGTGGCCTCGGCGATCTGCATAGGATCGGAGAAATCGTTGTACTTACGGATGATCGTGCCCGGCCCGAAGGGGTCGGCTCCAAGACCCTTGAACGTGTGCCAGTAGCAGACCGAAAAGCGAAGGTGGTCGGCCATCTTCTTGCCGAGGACCAGTTCGTCGGCGTTATAGTGCTTAAACGCCAGGGGGTTCTTCGAGTCGGGGCCTTCGTACTTTATCTCTTTTACATCCGGGAAATATTCAGTCATTTTCTCGCCTTCCTTATTGCTCAGGGTTAACAGACTTCAGGTTTTCAGCACTGATTTCAGATGGAGAATATAAGCGTCCGGCACGCCATTGTCCAGCATTATTTTGCAGAGCAGGATGAGCGACAATTTGTCCATGCTGCGAAACTTCGCATTCCGGCTGGGTGGCAGCGTGTTTGCGCAGCAAACCGATGGGCGAGTCCACAGTGGTGTCCACCATCGGTTTGGCTTCGCCAAACGCGCTGCCACCCATGGAATACGGGTTTTATGTTGCCGCTGGGACCAGTTCTGACAGGTCGGCGATGAACATCTTTCGCGTACCGTCGGCTACTCCGTTGAATACGGCGAGTGTGTGGGTTCTCGAATCCCACGCCGGGTGCAGGTCTACCCGCATATATTTCGGGTTCTCTCCGCTGCCGGTGAAGAAATGCGTAAAGGTATTCATTCGCACAAGCCGGGTTCTCTTGTCCGTTTCGAGGTCGATCAGCATTAAGGGCGCCGTCTCGTCGCCTTCCCATGCGATGTCCTCGCGGGGGTATGCATCGGTTAACATGAACCTGCCGCCCGGATGCAGCGATGGGTGGCCGTGGTTACCGGGTACTTCGGTCATTGTCTTAAGACCGGTGCCGTCGTAGCGGGCTTGTACGAACCGCCAGCCGTCGCCGTAAATATCCAGATTCATCATCACATGCTCGCCGTCGGGGTGCCAGTTCGGATGGTTGCCGCCGCGGTCGCCCCAGAGCGTTGCCGGTATCGCCATCCGGATATCGCTGCCGTCGGATCTCATCGTGATAAGATGCGGTTTGTACTTGTTTTCGCTGTAGGGCATGTACCGAAGCACGAGCATTATCCGGTCGTTCTTCGGGTTCCACTTGACGTGAAAACCGTAAAAATCGCCCGGTCCGTATCGCGTAACGTCGATCTTCGGGATAGCCTCGGTGACGATTTTTTTGAGAGACGCGACCATCTTCGTCCTGCCGGTTCGCACGTTGGTGACATACACGCCGTCATCGTCGACCAGGCCTTTATTCCCGGGCATTACCTCCGGCGGGATCACGACGCCGTAGCCGCCCTGTGTCTTGCTGATCCTGCGGAGACAGCAGCTAACAGCCCATCTGCCGTCGGGCGAAACGTCGTAAACAGTCCAGTCGAGTTTGCGTTTGGCTCCGGTCAGCGGATTCATCACGATGCCGTAAGGAATCCACGTGGAGGTATCCAGATCATTATAGAATAGCTGCTCGTCGCTTGCTCCCCATTGAACGTGGGCGCCC
>DAOVVQ010000178.1 GCA_030637065.1 Planctomycetota bacterium | reverse complement strand
TGGTCGTGGATCGGGCTCGGGGAGCTGCACGCCTCGGTGGAGATCGACGGCGAGTTCGTCGGGGTGAAGGTCGCCATCGAGTGGGGCGGCCTCGCAGCCCTGTCCGGCACGTGCACCGCGACGGTCGGTGATGTGGAGCTTAGTTTGTGGATACTTAATCCCGACGGGCACCGGGCCAGGGACCATCGGGCTGCGATCGTGTTCTTTTTCGGCGGCGGCTGGAATGGCGGAACGGTGAACCAGTTTCGCACACATGCCAAATATCTTGCTTCGCGTGGGATGGTCGGGATTGTGGCGGACTACCGCACAAAGTCGTCGAGCGATACTACCCCTTATGAGTGCGTTAAGGACGCCAAGAGCGCGGTTCGGTGGGTGCGGAAAAATGCCGGTCGGCTTGGTATCGACCCTGGTCGTATAGCTGCCGGCGGCGGTTCGGCGGGGGGGCATCTTGCCGCGGCCACGGCGACGCTTAAGAAATTCGACGAGAAAGGTGAGAATTCAAAGATCAGCTCCCGGCCCAATGCCCTTGTGCTTTTTAACCCTGTGTATGATAACGGTCCGGATGGTTACGGGTTTGATCGTGTCGGGGGCGAAGATGGGTACAGGGACATGTCGCCGATGCACAATATTCGCAAGGGGATAGCTCCGACGATCGTCTTTTTGGGCTCGAAGGACAAACTTGTCCCTGTCGAGACGGCGGAGGAATATAAGTCGAAGATGGAGTCGGCGGGTAGTCGGTGCGATCTGTTTGTTTATGAAGGTCAGGGGCACGGGTTCTTCAATGAATCCAAGGGCGGGCGCCGGTATTATTCCGAGACGGTCTATCAGATGGACCGGTTTTTGGAGTCGTTGGGCTATCTGAAAGGCAAGCCGACTATCGAGTTGGAAGGGGAGTTGTAGAGGGCGGTCGGAAATGCGGGCAAAATGCAGATAAAAATATAGTCTTCTCAAACTTTTTAAGGAGGTTAAATAAAATGACAAGTTCACTACAGACGAGACGTGGTTTTCTGAAGGCGGCCGGGCTTGGTGCAGCGGCGCTTTTGCTGCCTCAGGCGAAGGCTTTTGCAGCGAGGAGAAAGAAGAAGGCCAGCCCTAACATCCTGTTTATGTTCAGCGACGACCATGCCTTCCAGGCTATCAGCGCTTACGGCGGTATTCTTGCCAAGGTGGCTCCTACGCCTAATATCGACCGGATCGCGAAGGAGGGCATGCTGTTTAAGAAGTGCTACGTGACCAATTCGATCTGTGCTCCTTGCCGGGCGGTTATCCAGACGGGCAAGCACAGCCACCTTAACGGCGTTCTCAATAACGGAAACGTTTTCGATGACAAGCAGCAGACGTTCCCGAAGATATTGAAGAATACGACGGAGTATCAAACGGCGATCGTCGGCAAGTGGCATTTGAAGAGCCGTCCCGTTGGCTTTGATTACGACGAGGTCCTGCCGGGGCAGGGTGCGTATTACAACCCGACGTTTATCAAGCGGGGCGAGACGGTCAGGCATGAGGGGTACAATACGGAGATAACGACCGACCTTGGCCTTAACTGGCTTAAGAATGAGCGCGATAAGAGCAGGCCGTTTATGCTGATGTTGCAGTTTAAGGCGCCGCACCGCCGCTGGGAGCCGGGCCCCAAGCAGCTTACTTTGTTCGATGATGTTACCATTCCGGAGCCGTCGAATCTGTTCGACGATTATTCCGGCAGAGGCACAGCGGCCCATACGCAGGATATGTCTATCGAAAAGACCATGACAGCCGCCGACCTGAAGCTTACTGCTCCGGGGGATCTTACGCCGAAGCAGAAAAAGGTGTGGGATGCGGCGTACGGTCCGAAGAATGCGGCGTTTGAGAAGGCCAATCTCAGCGGCAAGGAGCTTATTCGCTGGAAGTATCAGCGTTATATCAAGGATTATCTGCGGTGCATCCGGTCGGTGGATGACAATGTCGGCAGGGTGCTGGATTATCTTGACAGGTCGGGCCTGGCGGATAATACGGTGGTGATGTATTCGGCGGACCAGGGGTTTTATCTGGGCGATCACGGTTGGTTCGATAAGCGGTTTATGTATGAAGAATCGTTCCGCACGCCGTTTATGGTCAAGTGGCCCGGTGTCGTTAAGCCCGGCAGCGTCAATTCGAACCTGGTGCAGAATCTGGACTTTGCCCAGACGTTCCTGGATATCGCCGGGGCAAAGGAGCCTTCGGATATGCAGGGGGTGAGCTTAAAGCCGCTGCTGATGGGCAGAAAGCCGGCCAACTGGCGGAAGAGTTTGTATTACCATTATTATGAGTTCCCGGCTGTTCACAGTGTTCGTCGCCATGAGGGTGTTGCGATGGGCCGCTATAAGCTGATCCATTTTTATGACCTCGACGAGTGGGAATTTTTTGACCTTAAGAGGGATCCGGCGGAGATGAAGAGCGAGTATGGCAATCCCGAGTATGCCGGCAAGGTCAAGGAACTCAAGGCCGAGCTTAAGCGGCTGAAGGTTCAGTATAAGGTCCCCGAACCGCCGGCGCTTAGGGAACCAAGGAAGAAAAAAGGCTGATCGGGCCAGAGGCCGTGTTATGGCTGACATTGTGAAAGCAGGAGCGATCTTTGTTTTTGTTTAGGCTTCTGGATTCCCGCCTTCGCGGGAATGACAGATGGAATGATCCAGTGGTGTGAGAGAACCCGATGAAGATACGTTTTGTTATGGCGATTGTGCTGGCTCTGTCGGTTGCGGCGGGTGCAAAGAGTATCGATCTGCGCAGCGCCGAAGGCAGCGGTGTCAGGGTTTTGCGTAACTTTCACGGCGGTCCTGACGAGCATGGCGTTATGCGGACCTATACTGTGGATCTGCCCGGCTTCGAGAAGATGGCATACTACTGGAGTTTGTGGTGGCCTGCGGCTGGTAACAGGGTGCGGCCGTTTATCTACGAGGATGTCGACGAACTTCAGGAAGGGGGGATGTTCGCCCTCTTAAAACTCGACGACGGCGATTATCTTGCGATACTTCCTGTTGGCGGTAATGAGGCCTATAGCTGGTTTCATACCGATGGCGAGAAGATGACGCTTAAGTTCGGTACGCACGGCACAGCGGCGATCGAAGGCGACTTTCCGCTGTATGCCTGGGCGCGTGCGGCGGATCCTTACGAGGCCTGCTATACGGTGTGGAACAAGGCGCTGAATTTCGAGGATATCGACGGCAACTCGCTTATGCGGGACGAGAAGGACTATCCCGAGGTGTTCGAGTATTTAGGCTGGTGTTCGTGGGAGCATTATAAGGGCAGGATCAGCTCAGAGAATATGGCCCGGGCGATGAAGGATATTGAAAAGTCCGGGATCGGCATTCGTTACTTTCTGATCGACAACGGGCATTTCGACAGCAGGACGCTCGCTCCCAATGACAAGTTTTCCGATGGCTACAAGCCTTTAACGGACCTTTGCCGCGATGACAAGATCAAATGGTTTGGCGTCTGGTTTGCGTACATGGGTAATAAGGACAGCATGATGCCACCGGTGGATATTGGCGATATTGAGGAGCACATGATGGCGACGGCCAGCGGGCGGCTTCAGCCCAAGGAGACGATCGAAGATGCTACGGCTTTCTTCGAGTATCTTTACAGCTATGCCAGGGCGGATGATGCGGATTTCGTGAAGGTCGATTTTTCGACGTATGCCCTTCCATTTTATGCAGGGCTCATGAAGCCGCAGAGCGGTTCGTGGGCTCCTCCGGACAATAGCGGCGCCATCGGCAATCCTTATGCGGCGGCGGTCAATCTTTTTCGGGCATTCGAGGAGGTGACCGACCGCGAGATGAACGGGCTGATGAACTGTAACTGGCATATCACCGCCAATCTTTTTAATATGAACAAGAGTGCGACCGGTCGTTGCAGCGAGGATTACAAGGTCGGCAACATCGAGCGGGCCAGAGGGCATATATATCACTCGTATTCCAGCACGCCGTGGCTGGGGCAGTTGGCGTGGGGCGACCATGATATGTTTCATTCCAACGACAAGTTTGCCGGTCGGTTGATGGCGGTTTCCAAGGCGGCCAGCGGCGGGCCGGTGTATCTTTCCGATGAGCCGACGGCGTTTGTTCGCGAGGCCATCGAGCCGTTGATCTATGACGATGGCGAGCTTTTGCGTCCGTTGGCTCCGGCTGGGCCGTTGCGTGATGATCTGTTTTATGCCCTCGGTGACGAGAGGCTCTATCGGGCGGTCGCTCCCTTGAATAACAGGACTGCGGCGATCGTTGTCTATAATCTTACAGGTGGCGTTGGCGATGATGAGGAGAGCCTTTCTACGGTAATTACGCCGAAGGATTATAGCTCTGCCTCGGCGATGCTTCAGCCGTATCCGGGCCCGTGGCAGGTTCCCGACGAAGGTCTGCTGGTCTATGACTGGTATTCGGGTAAGGCGCGGAAACTCAAACGTAGCTATGACGTCAGCATTAAAGGGTTCGGCGACCGTCTCTTGCAGATCAGTCCAATCGAAAAGGGCTGGTCGGTTATCGGCAGGGCGGATAAGTATATGTCGGCTGCGGCGATCGAGGTGCTTTCTGTCAGGGACGATGCGATCCGGGTGAGGATGGCTGAGAGCGGGCCGCTGCTTATATGGAGCGAGAGGGGCAAGCCAAGCGGCAAGCATATTAATTTCGTCGATCTTGGCGGAGGGCTGTACCGCGGCGAAATGCCGCGCGGCAGAAGGGACAGAACCGGTATTATAACAAGGTAAATATTGAATTATTGTCAGGTGTAACGAATGAAAAAGGTTAGTCGCAGAGAGTTTTTAAGTGTGATCGGCGCTGGCGCTGTGTCGCTGGTTATGCCAGCGGGGCTGCTTGTCGCTGCCAGGGGCAAAAAGTCCGATCGCAGGCCTAATGTGATATTTATTATCACGGACGACCAGTCGCTGGATTCGTTTGGTTTTATCCGCAATAAGGCCCTGACGCCGAATATCGACCGGCTGGCGGCTGAGGGTGTGTACTTTTCGCGGGCCTACGCCTCGTCGAGTGTGTGTACTCCGAGCCGTTATACCTGCCTTACGGGAAGATACGCAAGCCGAAGCCGGGACGAAAGTTTCGTCAAGGGGATCAGCATCGAGGGCCAGACGTGGGTCCACTGGAATACGGATGTGGCGCCCGATGAGAGTAACGTTGCCAAAGTGCTAAAGCGTGCCGGTTACGCCACCGGCGTTGTCGGTAAGCTGCACGGTTTTATTCTGCCGGGTCATTCTAAAACGCTGAGCAAGAAATCCGATCCGCACGATCCCGCGGTGATAAAGACATTGAAGGATGACCAGGGAATCTTTGCCGAGGCGATGAAGGGACACGGTTTTGATTTTGCCGAGCGTCTGAACAGGAACAACCTTGGTAGCTCGAAGTCGCTGCCGGATGAACTCTGTCAGCACAGCCCGGAATGGGCGGCCCAAGGTGCGCTTAAGTTCATCGAGCTAAATAAGGACAGGCCGTTTTATCTCTATTTTGCGACGACACTGCTGCACGGGCCAAGTCCGCTCGGCTCGCTTAAGGCCGATCCGCGTATTACCGAGGCCGGCTTCCTGGACGAGGCTCCGGATGTTCAGCCTTCGCGGCAGTCGGTATTGCGGCGTGTTGAGGCGGCCGGTCTGCCGGAAAGCTCGGCTCCTGCTACATGGCTTGACGACAGCATCGGCGTTATCCTCAACAAACTCGACGAGCTGAATCTGACTGAGGATACGCTCATTATATACTTCAACGACCACGCCCATGAGGGCGCCAAGGGGGCTCTGTATGAAGGCGGCGTGCGGACCCCGACTATTATTCGGTGGCCCGGTAAGATAAAGGCCGGTGACCGCGACGACCTGGTCGAGAATATCGATTTTGTGCCGACTATCTTCGGTGCCTGTGGCGCAAGGGCGCCCGGCGATATGGTGCTCGACGGTATGGACCTTATGCCGCTTCTGACCGGAAAGACCAGCGGGACGCGGGATTCGCTTTATTGCGAGATCGGTCATACCCGCTGTGTTGTTACGAAGCGGTACAAATATATTGCGTTTCGTGTTCCGCCGAGCGTTCAGCAGCCCAAGGCCGAACGTCTGCGGATCCTCAACGAATATCTCGCTGCAAATCCGAGTCGGGCGAGCGAGGCAAAGACATACGACCCGGAGGCGAGGATCACGCATATCCACAGGGCTCCCGGCGGCGATGGTACGGAGCGGGGGCAGGGTTTGAAGCACTATGCCAAAAATTATTTCGATGTGGACCAGCTTTACGACCTTGAAAAGGACCCCGGTGAGCAAAAGAACCTCGCCGCCGACCCGGAGTACAGAAAAATCCTGAAAAAAATGAAGGCCGAGCTTACCAGCCACCTTCAGGAGATTCCGGGGACATTTGCGGAGTTCAAATCGAAATGACCATGCAGGCCGGGCGGCGCCGGCGAACCTGTCTTTTTATGTGAATACACCGGTTTGAAAAAACGCGGTCAAATATAATACCGAAAGCGATTGAATGGAGACGAAAATGACGGATAATTTGAAGCGACGCGAATTCTTAAAGGCTATGGGTATAGGCGCGATCGGTGCGGTCTTTGGCGGTTGCAGCGGCGATGCCGGCAGGCCAGCGGCTAAAAATACGCGAAAGCCGAACATTCTTTACATAATGAGCGACGACCACGCGACGAATGCGGTCAGTTGCTACGGTGGTATGCTCAACAGTGTGTCGCAGACGCCTAATATCGACCGCATTGCCGCTGAGGGTGTGCGGCTGGAGAATTGTTTTGTTACCAATTCGATCTGCACGCCGAGCAGGGCCTGTATCATGACGGGCAAATACAGCCAGCACAACGGTGTTTATACGTTGGCCGACGATTTCGACCGGGACCAGCAGAATGTGGCGAAACTCTTGCGGGCCGGCGGCTATCAGACGGCGATGATCGGCAAGTGGCACCTGCACACCGAGCCGAGCGGTTTTGATTATTATAACGTGCTGCCCGGACAGGGTAAGTATTACGACCCGGTGCTCAAGGAAAAGGGCGAGCAGTGGCAGGACGGCAACAGGGGCGGCAAGCAGTACAAAGGTTACTGCACGGATGTGATCACGGATATTTCGCTCGACTGGCTCAGCAATCGCGACAGGGACAAGCCGTTTTTCCTGATGTGCCACCACAAGGCCCCGCACGGTCTTTGGGAATATGCCAAAAGGCATGAGGATATGTTCGATGGCGTCAGAATACCCGAGCCTGCCAGCCTGTGGGAAGATAAGAGCCATCGCAGCAGCGCTTCGCGAAGTTACGGTCGGGATATGCTGAATCTGTCGATGCGAATGAACGAAGAAGAGGGCAAACCTTGGCCTACGGGTCGGCTTGACGCTACGGGCAAGACCGACAGACAGCGGATAAGGACCGCTTACCAGAAGTACCTCAAGGATTATCTGCGTGTGATCGCCGCTGTCGATGAGAATGTCGGCAGGGTGCTGGACTACCTCGACGATGAGGGTCTGGCCGACGAGACCGTGGTGATCTATACGTCCGATCAGGGCATGTTCTTAGGCGAGCACAGCTACTACGATAAGCGGTGGATCTTCGATGAGTCATTACGGATGCCGTTTGTTGTGCGGTATCCGAAAGAGATCAAAGCCGGGTTGGTCAACGATGATATTGTCATCAACGCCGATTTTGCCGAGACTTTCCTTGATTATGCAGACGCGCCGATCCCGGGCGATATGCAGGGCAGGAGCTTTAGGGCCAATCTATCCGGCAAAACTCCGTCCAACTGGCGGGAAAGTATGTACTACCGGTACTGGATGCATATCGAAAAATCCGGCGTCCCAGCCCATTTCGGCGTGCGGACCAAACGATATAAGCTGATCTTCTACTACGGACTGGGCTTTGGCATGAAGGGCACGAGTGACAACTGGCCGATATTTGCGGGCTGGGAGCTTTATGACCTCAAGAAGGACCCGAAGGAACTTCGCAATGTTTACAATGA
>DAOVVQ010000014.1 GCA_030637065.1 Planctomycetota bacterium | reverse complement strand
TTTGTGGTCGATATCTGCACATATACTCGGCACAGAGGTAACGCCGGGAGCCCCATAAACGGGAAGGAAGATAGCCAAGTCATCCGAGAAGACTGCCACCGCACCACCAAACTGCGCCTTACCGTCGGCATCACCTTTGCACTGCTTGGAATAGCACCAGCAAGCGGGCATGGCAAAGCCTTGCCATGTCGCGTAATCCGGGTGCGTAGATGCCATGCATTCCTGAGTTGTCAGTTCAAATGCCATATCCCAGGAAGCGCCGCTTCCATCCTTGATTGGCTCACCAGAGACGTATGGACTGCCGGGTGTCGGCGCAACCGGATTAAAGATGCGTACAGCGTCATCCATGAAGAAGTGCTCGCGCGTCTTCCAGCCCCAGTTGAACATTGGTGGTTCTAAATAGATAGCGGAGATGCTGATCCAGTATATTGTCGGAGTCGCACTGTACTCCTGATAGAACCATTCGGATTCCGGGATATCAAAGTTATACTTGAAGCACGAATCCTGCATCGGCCCCCGGAATGGCGGGGGATCGGGATGGAAATCACAGCCGACATGAGTTTCAGTCACGTCAGCCATCGTCGGCCTCCATTCCCAGATCATTTCGCCGGGATGGCTGTAAAGCTGGTCGAAGCCGGCGGGAACGTCGGTCCAGATTCCGATATGGAAGCCGATCACTCCAGGCGGAGGCACGTCATCCATATAACCGAGATACGAGCCCCACCAGTGGACATCTGAAATCGGCCGTCCATCCGTGCATTCCCAGTCGTCGGCAACGATCGGACCATGTTCGTAAATTGACACCTCGTCCCAACCCCAGAAACAACCGAGAGCAGGCGAACCGTTCGGATTGTAGCGGGGCGGCTGAGACCACTTCAACATGTCCGGATTTTCGCGGATCTTAACTGGATGGTCTTCGACCTCACCGTCCGGAGCCTGTCCCTTGGGACTGAGCCCTGCAATCATGGCCGTAGTGAACCGGAAACGCGATACGGTGTCTATGTTGGCTGTCGCGGTGGGCGGCACGTTAAATCCGATGGTTGTAGTCCCGGGGGGAATTAGAACACCGTTAAATATCCGATCACCGGGCTCGGCCCAGCTACCGTCACCATTAAAGTCGATCCATGCGTACAAGCTGCCAGCAACCGATGCTGTTACGTCTACAGTGGCGGGCTGGCCTGGTATCAAAGGTGTGTTGAATGCCACGCCGTCCTCATCGTCGTTTCCGTCGTTGTCGTCGCCGTCAGTAGCAGCGGTTGGCTGACCGTCCGGTTCGCCATCAATACTGCCTATGCCGGGGCCGAGATATACCAACGGATCAATCAGATGGTTGGCGCCATTATTCGCCTGGAGGGTAGGATATGGATCGTCCGCATCGCCCCAATCCTGCGCCTGTTCGATATCAACTTCGTGGTCTTCGACCTCACCGTCATCAGCAGGACCGTCAGGCGGCAGAGAACCTGTCGAATTAATACGAGCACGCAGGAACGTTGTCCCAGCGGAACCCAAAGGCGGTGTAACAGTAATACTAACGGTTGTATCGAGCAGATGCACTCCTGAGGTAACCTTTTCTCCGGCATCAGTCCAATCCTGGTCGCCATTCCAGTCGACCCATACATCAAGAATTGCGACGGCGGGGGCGACAATGCCGTTGATCTCGACGTCAATCGTGCCCGGTTGACCTTCAACCAATGGTACCGGGATCGTCACGCCGTTCTCATCGTCATTTACAGGTGGTCCATAAATGGTGTCTTGGTCATCACCAAGAGCGGCTGGGTCGGGCTGACCGTCCGGCTCGGGATCAGGCTCATCGCCATTTGGACCAAGGAACGGCCCGCCGATAACATGGTTGGCGCCGTTATTGCCGGACGTAGTCGGATAGCCCACAGCAACGGCGGGTTCAGGTGCATCGCCCCAGTCAAGCTCATCAGGCGGCAGTATATCCTCAGTGAACAGGACAAAGGCCAGGTCCTTGGAGAATTCGGCGATACCTTCCGGGTTCATCTGACTTGGACCGGGACCATCGACGTACGGTGGAGACGTTCCGCAGAGCAGCCACTCATATACGTAATTCTCGGGTCTGTAGTCAGGTTGAAAAACGGATGGGCCTTCAGAAAAGTCAGGATTCAAGGGGTCGAACGGGTAGATGATGACGTGTCCGGAGACGGCATCATCCTGGAAGTGCCAGACTTCAAGATCGACGCCGGAGATCGGGTCATACACGATTCCTGCCTGATGTTCTCCTGGAACAACCGCCGATGGTGCTGACGCATATGGATCCATCTTTGTATAGTCCCTGTTATGCCAGCCCCATCTCGGCAGGACTACGTTGTCGCAGATGTTCATCTGGAAGTCACGCGGTAAGTTCAGATAGGCACAAAAATCCTCACCTTGGCGCTGAAGGCAGTCCATCAAACTCCCTATATCCGGTCCGACTTCGTATAGCGCAACTATTTTCAGCCAATAAACGGTGTTGGGATCCTGCGGAAATGGATTGCGCAGGACAGCCTCGTATTCATAGAGAGCTTCGAAGCAGGGCGGCCCGCCCGGACTGAAAGGTCTCTCCGAGAACTCACCGGGATTAAGTGGATCAGTAGTCCCACCGCGATAAACAATCTCTGAGTATAGCGGCTCATCGGGATGGCTTGGTTCCTGGTCGGTAGCGGGGACATCGCTTTCAAAGACAATCAGGAACTCGGGAACGGACTCCAGTTCCAGGTTTTCAGGGTAAGAGCCCCACCACTTTAGTCGAACCACGGGGGTGTCCTTGTAGTCGGCGAAATCATCAGCCATGTAACAGCCCTCGAGATGATTTAACGGTCCGTCCGTCATATCGTACATCCAGTAAGCGGTGCTGAGTTCATCGTGGCCGAAATAAACTGGTCCATCCAGCGGCAGTTGCGCGAATTTCGTATTCGGATCCACTGGCGGCTCTTCTTCAATCCCTTCTTCAATAAAGATCTCGTGGTCCTCGACCTCGCCGTCATCGGCAGGGCCTCCGTCAGGTGGCAGAGAAACTGTCGTATTGATACGGGCACGCAGGAATGTTGTCCCTGCAGAACCCGCAGGCGGCGTAACACCAATGGCAATGTTTCCATTGACCACCGGTCCTGAGAAAACCAGTTCGGCCGCTTCCCAACTGGAGCTTTGATCCCAATCGACCCATACATCGAGAATTCCGCCGCCACCGTTGACCTCGACGTTAATAGTACCGCCCTGACCTTCAACCAGCGGTACCGGGATTGTCACGCCGTTCTCATCGTCGCCATCGGCATCAGTGTCGTCACCGGTAGCCGTCGCATCAGGCTGACCGTCGGGCTCGGCGTCAGGGGCATCACTGATCGGGCCAAGGTACGGCCCGCCGATTATATGGCTGGCGCCACTGTTAAGAGACGTAGTCGGATAGCCACTCCCAGCTGCATCTTCAGGGGCATCGCCCCAGTCCAGGTCATACGCGTCGCCGGTGATCACAAATGCCAGGTCAAGAGGAAGGCCCGCCATTTGGTGGCCCGGAGGATAGTGCATCGGTTGCCAGCCCAGGCCGGAATCATAGACCGCGTTGTCGTTCCACTGAGTAAAAAATGGAGATGTCTTCCAGCCCCAAAACCCCTGATCGTAAGGCATTGCTGTTATAGCCACCCAGTAAATGACCGGCTCCTGTGCGGTGCCACGCTGGATAAATGCCGTTTCTGGGTCTACGAAAAAGTTATATTGAAAACAAGTAAAATCACCAGGGAACTCGTAATAATCCGGTGGTTCCATCCATCCTTCCTCGATGCCCCCAGCCTCTATGCGAACCATAAAATTGTAAGCACCATAAAACCCACTCCACAGTAATGTTCCAGGCCTGCTGTAATTAATGCCGCCTACACTTGCAGGGATGTCATCATATATCGCAATGACAAAATCCACCATGTATGGATCAAAAACCATGTCCTGATACCATGATGACCAGATATGAAAATCCGTAAGCGGCCCTGTCGTTGTGCATTCAAAATCATCCGCCAGTTTATAATCGTAACTGGCCATTACGTCCATACCGGTCGTTTCCAGATCAGGATACTGGACCCACTTATAGTCCTGACCGTCCACCCAATCGGCATGGGCTGCTGGTGCGACAACAAACAATGCTGCCGCACAAACCAACATTAATTTGAACTTGAAATTCTTCATGACTTGACCTCCTGAATAAAGAGTTTTTGTTATAAAAAGCGTACCTTGACCGCAAGGTGCGTTTAATAAACTCTCTTTTTGTCACTCAACCTGACCCGGGTGCTCGTGCCGTGGTGCCGGCATTAGAGGAGTGTGAAATGGCTCGCAGAGCGATTTTTCTCGGGGAAGCATGGCCTCCCACTCCTTATATACTATTACTTTATTCTACCACTGGGAATCTCTGTGTCAAGGGAAAACCCTTATTCTCAGAAAAATCGGCATATTTACCTATAGACCTGCTTTTGGGTGGTCTGAGCGGGGTTTTTTCGGTGGGAAGACGATAGTTTTTCCTATACCTTTTGTGTGCAGTGATGGCTGGTTGCTAAGTCAGCTGGGATATACGGCATCTTGGAGGTAAACGCTATGCCTGGGGTCGTGAATATGCGGGCTAAAAGCCGTGGTAGAATTCGGGTCTTCCGTCGTCGCTGTCGTATCCGAGGTTGTCTTCGGCCTGCTCTTTGATCTGAATTCGTTCGATGCTCTCGGCGGATTTGGTGTTGCTGTCGACGGTTACGATTACTGCGCTCATTCTGACGTCGCCTGTGGCTATCTCGAATGGGCAGGGCATCTGTGTTCGGAAGCTCTTAATGACGCTGCCGATGCCTCTGCCGAGTACTGATTCGTGTCCGCCTGTCATGCCGACGTCGGTGATGTATGCGGTTCCTTTCGGCAGGATTTTTTCGTCGGCGGTTGTAATATGCGTGTGCGTTCCGAAGAGGCAACTGACTTTTCCGTCGAGATAGTGGCCCATTGCGACCTTTTCGCTGGTCGCCTCGGCGTGCATGTCAATGACGATGATGTCTGCCTGCTGTTTTAGGCGGGTCAGGATGCTGTCGATCGTTGCATAAGGGCACTCCGCCGGTTTCATGAATATTCGTCCGATGAGTGCTACCACGGCGACGACGGCTCCCTTTGAGGTCTGGTACATGGCGAATGTTTTTCCGGCTGCGTGCGGTGAGAAATTTGCCGGCCTTACGATGTTATCCGCCGTTTCCAGGGTGGGAATGATGTCTTTTTTTCGGTAGGAGTGGTCGCCCAGGGTTATCAGGTTGACGCCGTATTTCAGGAGTTTGTCGTGTATTTGCGGCGTGATCCCCGATCCGCCCGCGGCGTTTTCGGCGTTGGCTATGACGCAATCGATGTTTCGTTCTTTGACCAGGTCGGCGAGCATCTGGCTGAGGATATGCCTTCCGGGTCGCCCTACGATATCGCCGATGCACAGTATGTTTATTTTCATGTAACCAAAGCCGTTTCTGTTGCCCGATTCATGCCCGCCAGCGGTCCGGCAGGTCGGTATTACCTTGCGTATTCCACGCAGCGAACTTCTCTTAGCAGGGTGACCTTTATCTCGCCGGGATATGTCATTTCGTCTTCGATCTTCTTTGCGATATCGCGTGCGATCTTGGTTGCGATCCCGTCGTCGATCTGGTCGGCGTTTACGATTACCCGCACCTCTCGTCCAGCCTGGATCGCATAGCAGTTTTCGACGCCCTTAAATGCACCGGCGATCTCCTCGAGTTTTTCGAGCCGTTTGATGTAGCGTTCGAGTGTTTCGCGGCGTGCTCCGGGCCTCGATGCGCTTATTGCATCGGCTGCCGCTACCAGCGGGGTGTAAGGATTGTCGGCGGGGATGTCGCCGTGGTGGGCCTCGACGGCGTTAAGTACGATGGAGGATTCCTTGAATCGCTTGAGGTAGTTTGCACCGATGAGGGGGTGTCCGCCTTCCATCTCGCGGTCCATGGATTTTCCGATGTCGTGGAGGAATCCGGCCCGTTTGGCGATCGAGCCGTCGAGTCCGAGTTCGTCGGCCATTACCTGGGCGAGAAATGCGACCTCGACGCTGTGGCGAAGTACGTTCTGGCCGAAACTTGTGCGATAGTTCAGCGCTCCGATCATGGCCAGGACCTTGTTATTGAGGCCTCTGACGTCCACTTCGACGGCTGCGGACTTGCCCAACTGCAATACCTTGCCGTTGACGTCCTTTTTGGTCTGGGCGACGAGTTCTTCGATGCGTGTCGGGTGGATCCTGCCGTCCTGGATCAGCCGTTCCATGCTGAGTCTGGCTGCTTCGCGTCTTACGGGGTTAAAACCGCTGACGATAATGATACCTGGCGTGTCGTCAACTATGACGTCGACGCCGGTGGCCTTCTCGAAGGCCCGGATATTCCTGCCTTCCCTGCCGATGATCCTGCCCTTCATCTCGTCGTTGGGTATGTCGACCATCGATACGCTTCCTTCGCAGGTCTGCTCGGCGGCGTAACGCTGGATGGCTGATGTTATGATTTCCCTGCTCTTTTCCTCGGCAATCTCCTTGGTTTCGTTGATCTTGCGTTCGATAGTGGCGTTCATCTCGTGTTCGCATTCGTCCTCGAGCCTGGTCAGGAGCAGGTCCTTGGCCTCCTCCATGTCCATCGAGGTGATCTTTAGCAATTGATTCTTCTGCTGGGCGACCAGAGTTGACAGATGCTTGGCCTTGGCCTCGCAGCCCTGTTTCTTTCTGGCGACGTCCTGCTCTCCGTCTTTCAGTTGCTTTTCCCGCTGAACCAACTGCTCTCCCTGGCGGTCCAGGACGTCCTCGCGTTTTGACAGGCGTCTTTCCTGGTTACGAAGTTGGGACTGCATCTGCGTCATTTCGGCGTTGAATTTTTCTCTTTTTGTGACGAGTTCTTCGGCGACGTCGAGTTTGGCGCTTTTGATGATATTGTCGGCCTCACGATTGGCTGATTCCAATTGGTCCTTGCGTTTTTGCGTAAGGTTCGTTGCGTTGGCCTTGGCGATGATCTGCTGGATCACAATTACGACGATCGCGGCAACAACGGCGCCTATTGCCACCGATGAAATACTGATTTGTCCGAGTATACCCATAGCTTTCACCTTTCAAATTAGCCCCATTGGGACTGATATTAAATTGGCGCACGGCTTGCTGCGCAGGTGACGGTAAAAGCTAACGGGGTGCGATGGGCACTGTGAATTCTATAGCAAGAGCGTCGTTAATTCTCCGGACGTCAACACCAGCGGCCAGTGTAACAACACCTGCCGGCTGCAATTTGGTCCGATTCTGAAATTACTCCACTCTTTTTGCATAGCGCGGTTTATTCCTTTTCAGCCGCGAAACAACATTTTATTCACAAATTTCCCAATTGCCGCATTCACCAACCCGTCACGAAACTGGACTTGACATTGCAAGAACTCAAATGCCTTTCGCCCTTTCGTGACGCTGCTGGTGTTCTTGTAGCCCTACTGCCACACATCAATTACTCATACGCTGCAAACTCTTTAACGCTCTGGGGGGTAATGGGACCGGAATGGGCCACATTGCCGCACGCAGCGCGTTTTGCGCCTGATTACAAACACCAAAGTGCTGTCGTCATCATATTAGTTTCTTCGCCTATGGTCAAGGAAAAACTTTACTAATTTTCCGGCCAGCCTGTAAGTGGGCCTCTGGCAGGGGGGCACGTGCAGGGAAAGGGCCATAGAAGGTCTATTGTGGGCGTAAGGTTTTAGCCAAAAGTCGATTTTGGAGGTCTTGCTTCGCGGTCGTGACCTGCCGATTTTATCGGACCTGATAATGGCGGGGCTGGCGATGAGCAGTAAAAAAAAGGCATTTTTCCAGATTGGACTTAAATCGCGTCGGAATCGAGCCGAATAGAATTGTGCGGAAACTCCGGCATGGTTGTTATTGCGGGAACAACTGGTGCATTTGCCGGGTAGAAACTTATAGATCGCCCGATATATTTGGTCGGGATGTGGGTGCTTTGATATGCAGAAACGAAAAGATGTTCTGACGACGGGGCAGGTAGCCCAGATATGTAATGTCGCTCCGAGGACGGTGACCAAGTGGTTCGATTCCGGGCAGCTCAAGGGTTACCGGATACCGGGTTCGCGAGACCGGCGGATTCCCACGAGTGAACTTATCCGGTTTATGAAGGCCCACGATATCCCCACCGATGTTCTCGAGGAGGGTAAGATGCGTGTGCTGGTCATCGATAGTGACTGGCAAAACGCCGAGGACCTTGGCAAGGTGCTCAAGTCCAAGAGGAATTACGACGTTGAGACCGCGCAGAACAGTTTCGACGCCGGTCTGATAGCCCATAAGATGATCCCGCATATCATCATTATCAACCTGATGGCCCGCGATATTGACGCCAATCAGGTCTGCAAGTATGTCCGGACAAGCGACGACCTGAGCACCACGAAGGTGATCGCCCTGGCGAAGAACCTCAACGATAGCGAGGCTGAGGCCCTGCAGCAGAAGGGTTTCGACACGGTCATCTCCGACTCATCGGACAGCACAGCGGTCTTTAACGCCATCAACGAAGTAACCGCCATTATCTATTGATCGCAACGAACCGGCGAACCCGCATTGGCGGCAAGTTGCGCAGTCTGCATCTAAACAGCGTGGGCCAGGGGGCCAGCCTACGGGACTCAGTCACCCAATTTTTAGGTGCGAATCCACAGTTGTATCCACCATCGGTTTGGCTTTGCCAAATCCCGATGTACATCGGGACCACCCTTGCTGCGGTACAATTCCACACCGGGTGGCAGGGGGTTTATGGTTGAAATTTTGGGGCTATTGTGTAGTATGTGTTCTGCGGTATGTTTACTTCCATATTAAGTCTTGTTCTCTGCAAAGGATGATCCTATGAAGATTTGCGTTAAGACGCTGTCGCTTGTCGGGCTGGTGGTGTTATGTGCGGCTTTTTGTTGTGCTGGGGCGGATCCGAGCGGGCTCGATGAGGCGGTTATCGAGCGGATTCGTTCGGATTTCCGGATGGATAGTCACACGCGTGCTATGTACAACGCCATCAGCAACACGGATATCAGGACGTTAGCGGTCAATCGCGACTTACTCAGGGAGCATGATGAGTTTTTCAGCAGCAAGGTCGAGGTTAAGGGTATCTCCAACCAGCGGAGTTCGGGTCGATGCTGGCTCTTTGCTGCGCTGAATTCCATCCGGCAGCATGTTATCAAGGAGAACAAACTTAAGAATTTCGATTTTTCGCATATTTACCTGACCTTCTGGGACAAGATGGAGAAGGCCAACACGTTTTACGAGAGGATGATCGAGTTCAGGGATCGGGATATGATGGATCGTGAGCTTGTTTTTCTGCTGAAAAAGCCTCTGCCCGATGGCGGCTACTGGGAGAATGCGAAGGATTTGATACAGAAATACGGTCTGGTGCCCAAGGAGGTCATGCCGGAGACGCACAGCAGCAATAACACCGCGATGATGAACCATATAATCGAGCGGAAAATGCGGGTTGACGCCGTTAAGCTGCGTAAGATGGCAGGGCAGCAAAAGAGTGTGCGGCAAATGCGAAGGGTAAAGGAAGAGATGCTCGGTGAGGTGTATCGTCTGCTGGTGATGAATCTGGGCGTCCCGCCGGTCGAGTTTGACTGGCGGTACGAGCCGAAGGAAAAGGGCGATGACGAGGACAGCGAGGATGGTGACGAGGGCGATGATGACGGAGACGAGCAGAGCGATGATGAAGAAGACGATGATTATGATGATGGCGAAGATGCTGACGACGACGAGGGTGACGACGATGATGGTGATGTTGAAGACGAAGACGAGGGGTATGAAGATAAGAGCGTTATGATCAAGGGTTATACGCCGAAGCGTTTTTATGACGAATTTGTTGGTGTCGATCTCGACGAATATGTCAATATTCTCAATGATACCACTCATCCCGTCGGCAGGCGTTATCAGATCGTGCTGACGCGGAATCTGTATGACGGTCGCGATCTGGATTATGCCAATGTCGATATCGAGACTATTAAGGCGGCTGCGACGAAATCGCTTGCTGACGGCAGGCCTTTATGGTTTGCCTGCGATGTCAGCGTCGACCAGTACAGCGACAAGGGCATTATGGCTGAGAATATGTACGACTACGGGTCGATCTTTGACGTTGATCTGGAAATGTTCAGGGCTGAGTTGGCGCTTTTCCGCGAGAATGTGCCCAATCACGGCATGAATCTGGTCGGCGTCGATATCCAGGACGGCAGGGCGGTCAAATGGCTGGTCGAGAACAGTTGGGGCTCGGATAAAGGCAGCAGCGGCATGTGGGTGATGTACGACGACTGGTTTGACATGAACGTCTACGGCATAGTCGTCCGCAAGGAATATCTGCCGGAGGAGATCGTCGAGATATTCGAGCAGACACCGACGAAACTGCCGGTATGGGATCCGATGTGGTGAGATGGCGGGTGCGATTAAGCTGTAAAGGCTGGATTTGTCGGGGCTCAATGTTAATCAGTTGCTGCGTTTGGCATCGTTATAAGGTGTTGAGATATTTGTTTGCAAGAAGTGGCATCGATGATATAATTCTGCTCAGACAGCGGCAAAGTGGCATATGATTTGTTAGGAGAGATCGAATGAAATATGCAGGTCTTTTAGTGGTGATAATATTACAGTTATTTAATTGTGGATGTAATGCCAAAAATGCAAACGATAATTCAAATCAGCAGGATAATTTATTGTGTAGAATTATTATAAACATGTTTGATTCAACGAGTGAAATACATAAAACCTATGTGGATATTCACAGAAATGGAGAATATAGTTATTATAAAGGGGTGGCGGGCAAACCAGATGAATTATTGAAACACGGCCACATCCCAGGCAACATTTTTTCACAGTTGAAAGACTCAGCAACAACTTCTAGGAAATTTAAGTCCATTCAAAGCGTACCCACATACACTTGGCCTGGCCTATCTAGCTCCATTGGAGTCTACCCAGAAGGTATCTTGGAAGCGGTTCTTATGATACTCCGCGAAACAAAGCTAAAGGAACATCCGGCTGTGCCGGAGGACTGGCAGATCGGGTGGGGATAGGAAGAGACGGGGAAAAGGATTCCACGCTTTTCCCCACCTAAGATTTTACCAGCCTACAGGCTGTCCGCTTCGATTTTGTCTAACATTTGCTCATCGGGGTTTTCCGTATAATATATTTTTTCGAAGGCTCGAAATATTTCGTTTATTTCATGAGCACTATTCCGATAACTTTATCATTGGCCAGGGAGATGGACATACTTTCGTCCTTATAACGCAGTGTGCCGTTGCTACGCTTTGTTGGTTGTCCGAAAGCCTTCAAAACCTGCTCCTCTGTTGAGCCAATACCGATTCCCTCTACGGTTTTGAACTTGCAGGCTGCTTCCATGGCTTTTACTATAGGCAGGGTGTTCCCACTCGGATTTCCGCAGTATATATGGCTTACCACCTCATCGCGAGCCACAACCTCTATGCCGAGCGAAGTGTACATGTAGGATATGCCGGTAGCCGCAACATCCGGCTTACCTAAAATATCTTTCATTTGCTGAACTGTCATCCCAAACTTTATCTTGCCAACTCCTATTCCGGGACGAATAACCAAATCTTCGCTTGAGTCTCCGGCCTGTTGATTAGATTCTGTCTCTGTGTCTTGTGGTACTTCGCTCTGTGTTTTTTTGCATCCGATGCAGAAAAATCCGATAAATACAAAAATGCTTAAAAGTAACAAAATCTTTTTCATGACGATTCCTTTCAAAATCTGCCTATTTAAAAACCTGTGGCCAAAATGCTGTTCACGATAATACAGACGCGAGTATATGGTTAATATTACAAAAAAAATAGGATTTCTTAAGATTTTGGCGGAAAATGTTTA
The DNA here is from genome assembly GCA_030637065.1 of Planctomycetota bacterium. Classification (GTDB taxonomy): domain Bacteria; phylum Planctomycetota; class Phycisphaerae; order Sedimentisphaerales; family Anaerohalosphaeraceae; genus DAOVVQ01. The sequence continues at coordinate 13,385 of DAOVVQ010000014.1, read as the reverse complement.
AAATAGTCCGGCTGAGGCGGAGGGCGGCTGAAAAGCGGGTACATCTGCAACCTGCCTTTCCACCTTCGCCAAGGCTACGGCGAGACAGGTCGGCAGAACGGTACCGGTCCCCGTTTTTGCTACTGCTTTTGTTGCGCATAAAAAAAGCTGTGGTCGACCTTCCTGATCGCCACAGCTTTCTTGTCCGCCGCCTGTTATAGATCTTTCAGGCGGTTCTCGGGCTGGTACTGCTATCATGAAGCGCTTAGGGCGCTTTATCCTGCCGGATCGCCGGGAGGAGGAGGCCCGGCGATCAAAGAGAGAAAAGGGATTAAGTTTTCAGATAGCTTCGTTTGTCATTCACAGTTGTCTCGGTCATATTTTGTTTCCGGTTGGGCGGCCAATTACAGGGCCAGGACGAAATCCTCCCTGTTTGCGCTTATCCGGTCTTTGAGCTGCTTTAGAAGTTCGGTGTGTATCTGCGAGACGCGGGACTCTGAGATGTTGAGTGTTTTGCCGATCTGCCTCATTGTGAGCTGCTCATAATAGTAGAGTGTGACGATCATCCGTTCGAGGCGGCCCAGGCTCCTGGTGATAAGGTTCCTGGAATCTTTTTTCTGCAACTCGAATGCCGGATCGATCGCGGCATCGTCTTTTATGCTGTCATATCTTGTCTGGTCGCAATCGTGACGGCCTGTGACCTGTTCCATGGAGACTACATTTACCAGTTCCGAATCGCGGCTGATCTTTGTAAGTTCGTCGTGGCTTACATTCAATTCGGCGGCGAGTTCGTCGTGGCTTGGCTTGCGATTGAGCCTGTCTTCGAGCACAGCCTGGGCCCGCCCTATCTGGTTTCTCTGCTTGCGGGCAAGCCTTGGCACCCAGTCCTGCTGGCGGAGGTCGTCTAACATTGCTCCCCGTATCCGCTGCTTGCAATAAGTGCTGAACTTGACGTTGCGTCCGGAATCGAAGTTCTTGATCGCATCCATAAGGCCGAAGACTCCGGTGCTGACCAGGTCGTCGTATTCGATATTGGCGCTGGTCCTGGAGCACATATCGGCTGCGATCATGCGAACGAGGGGGAGATATTTGACGATCATCTCGTTTCTGAAGTCAATATCGGCCTTGTTTTTCCGATGTCTGGCGGCATCCCTGCCCCGCTTCGACCGTCCCGGGCTCGCGAATGTTGATTCTGTGATGGTTACCATTTCAGCTCTCCATTTTTGTTAAAACGTTTCACCTCATCCGGTATCGATTTCACCGGTCCCGTTACGATCAGGGTTTAAGACTGGCCGACCGTCCACATGGCATAGCGGATCGCATCCAGCAGGGCCGCCTTTATCCTGGGCCTGCAGAACTCCTCGAATGCGATGCGGCAATCGGGTTGGTATTCGGTAATGGCTTCGATGAGTCCGTAGACTCCTGCGCTGACAAGATCGTCGAAGGCGACTTTGATCGGGCATGATCTCGCCACAGCGGTCGTGATGTTTTTCACCAGAGGAAGGTGCATCCGGATCATTGCGTTGTTGATGCGATAAAGTTCTTTTTGGCCGGGCTCGAACTCGACCTGGTCTGCTCCGGCGAACTCGATGTCCGCGATGGCGTTTCTTTGGCTCCTGGTCATTTCAGGCATTTGTGTTGCTACCATGGCCTCATACCCTTTCATCTTTTTCGGCTAAGCCGAATACCCCTATTGCGTCTGTCCCACCAGAGCCCCCACAGGTTCCTGCATGTTACAGTCGTCATTTTGCAATCGCTCTCTCAGGTTCTTTAGTTCTGCAATTTCGGTTTGCTGGCGTGTAACAACGGCGTCGATCTGTCCGATGTTCATCGGGATTTTTTTCCTGATCTCGCGGTAGAACTTCAGGACGATCTCTTCGGTGTCGATCACGATCCCCAGGGCCTTCGCGGGCATGGGGGCATGGATGACCTGCTGGGCACTGTCCTGATGATACAGGTCGGGGGTGTTTATCTTTAGCCAGTCAGAGGTTTCCTCCATGTCGTACCTGCGGGTGTAATCGGTCAGCAGGAAGTCGCAAATCGTCAACATGCCGGCGAAGATGTCCAGCTCTTTGGCTTTGTTGCAGGCAAGCTGGCGGAGGCGTCCGGCGATGGCGTCGAGAGCGGGGTGCTCGGAAAGGCAATGGTAAAAATCACAGCCGGTCTTTTCAAAATCAAGCATGGCTGTCGCGATCAGGTGATATCTTTTTAAGTAATCCATTTGTTACTCCTCGAATATCCTTGTCGGATTCAAGAGATGACTTACGCAACCGATATGCCAGAATCATCGGGTTGGTGAAAAGATTTGCCGCTGACTTTCACACGCCTGGCGGTCTGTAGAGCCGGTCCGAAAAAGAACGGGCGCAGGAACCGGAAAAGCCGCTTTACGGTCGCCAGCGTGCAGAGTCTTTGAAAAAGTTTTTCTATTATTGCGAATTATCCGCCTTGACGGAGGCGCAGGCGGGGATTTGGGCCATAGATTTGGCCGGATTTTTTTGCATAGTTGCGAAAGATTTCGCAGGAGTGAAATGAAATCAGGGCGGGATGGCGGGCTTTGGCAAGGGTGGCAGCGTGTTTGCGAAGCAAACCGATGGGCGATTGCACAAAGGCACCCACCATCGGTTTGGCTTCGCCAAATCCCGGCGTGTCGCTGCCACCCTTGGTTTTATGGGTAATGCTGAAGTTGCTGGTTTGATTTGCTTTCGGGGGCAATAGCTGTAATCCTGCGTCCCGGATGGATGTTGAGCTTCTTCATTTTTCGGTACAGGGTCGCCAGCGATATCCCCAGAGCCTTAGCTGTGAGGGCCAGGTCGTGGTCGTTGGCCTCCATCGCGGCCTTGAGACAATTGACCTCGAAGTTGGCCAGTCGGTCCTGGAGCAGGCCGCCGTTTGCCATCCGGTCTTCAAGGTAGTCGGTTATCGCGCGGGGGAGATGTTCCAGCTCGATTATCCGGCTGGTGCAGAAGGTCACAGCGCGTTCGACGGCATTTTCCAGCTCGCGCACGTTGCCGGGCCACGGGTAGCGATGGAACGCCTTGGTGACTTCCGGATTGAACTTGTTGACTTTTCTGCTCAGTAGATTCGAGTAGCAGCTCAGGAAGTGAGACGCCAGCAGGCAAATATCACCGCCGCGGTTTCTAAGCGGCGGCAGGGCGAGTTCGACAACATTGATGCGATAATAGAGGTCCTTTCGGAAGGCCTTCTCGGCGATCTGGATGTCCAGTTTCTTATTGGTCGCGGCGATTATCCGCACATCGACCGATTCCTGTCGGGTACTGCCGACCTTTTGAACCTGCTTATTTTGGATAAGCCTGAGCAGCTTTGCCTGCAGTGCGAGGGGCATATCCCCGATCTCGTCGAGAAAGACTGTCCCGCCGTTTGCCGTTTGGATCAGCCCTTCCTTGTGGCTGACGGCCCCGCTGAAAGAGCCCTTGACGTGCCCGAAAAGCTCCGATTCCAGCAGCCCCTCCGGTATGGAGCCGCAGTTGATCGGCACGAATCTGCCCTTGTTTCGCGGGCTGTGCTCGTGTATGGCCTGGGCGACGATGTCCTTGCCGGTTCCGCTTTCGCCGGTGATGAGGATATTGCACGGCGCCGATGCCACTAATGAAATCGTATCGAAAACACGCTGCATTGCGGGGCACTGGCCGATTATATTGTCGAGCGAATATCGCTGGGCCAGGCGACCCCGGAGGTAGTTTACCTCCTTGAACAGCCGCCGGCCCTGGAGTGCGTGGCTGACAACGTTTCGTATCTCATCGATGGAAAACGGCTTGGTAACGTAGTCATACGCCCCGGCTCGAAGGGCCTGAACCGCCGTTTCGGTCGATGCGAAGGCTGTTATGGTAATGATGGGGATCGAGGGCCACTGTTGTCGCGTCTTTTTGATCAGATCGAAGCCGTCCATTACCGGCATGCGTATATCCGTCAGGACGACATCGACCTTTTCGCTTCCGAGTTGCTCTAAGGCCTCGGCGCCGTTACCGGCGGAAAGAAGCCGCCGCCCCTTTTCTTCGATAATCGCCGCCAGTTCCTGGCGTATGCACTCCTCGTCATCGACAATCAGTACCGTGTCCATGTTTCATTCCCTCCGGATTAGACTTTTTCATGTTTTTCCGCGTCCGAACTGCTGTAATCGACCGACTTGATCTGCCTTGTCGACGTCGCCAAAGGCGCCTCCTTGACGGGCAGGTAGACGCTGAACGCCGAGCCCCGGGTGACCTTGCTGTCGACGTTTATCCACCCATGGTGCTGGTCGATTATCGACAGGGACACCGACAGACCGAGCCCGATCCCGCTTCCGACCTCCTTGCTTGTATAGAACGGCTCGAATATCCGCTTGAGCGTATCCGGCTCGATTCCACAGCCGTCGTCGCGGATCGAGATTAATACGTAGTCCGAGAGGGTTCGTTCGTTGTTGACCTCGATGGGGACCTGTTTTTGCGAGGTTCTGATAACCATTCGCCCGCGGCCCTGGCAGGCGTCGGCGCCGTTGAGCAGCAAATTGAGCAGTACCTGCGTGATCTTATTCCTGTCGATGTTGACCATGGGGAGGTTCGGGTCCAGGCTCTTTTCGATTTCCATCCCATCGAAGGGCATGGTGTGTGCGACCAGGCTCAGGATATTTTCGATGATCGGTCCGATCGATTCCGGCTGGGTTACGAGGGGGTCTTTTCGGCCCAGATCCGAGAATCTGCGGATCAGGCCGGCTATTCGGTCGACGTGGCTCAAGAGCCCCGCCAGCCGCTCGGTATCCTGGTTGTCCTCCTGGACCATCCGCTGGATCTGGCTGGATATCAAGGTCAGGGGGTTGCCGATCTCGTGGGCGATCTGGGTTGCGATGCGGCCTACCGTTGTTAGTTTGGCGGCATGTTCCAGCGAGGCATTCATCTTCTTCTGCATCGTAAGGTCCGTGATCGTCAGCAGGAGGCAGGGCATCTGTTCCAGCGCGATGTTCTTCATCTCGACAGAGACGAATATCTTCCGCCGGTTGTCCAATTTCACCCAGCCCTGGACGTTGGTATCGACCGCCCGGGAATTGAGCCACTCGGCGGTAACTTCTGCGACGGCATTATTCTCTCCGAAGACGTCGGTATAGCAACAATTCTTTAGCCGGGAGCCCTGCCGGCGAAAGAGTTTCTCTGCGGCGCTGTTGGCAGAGACTACCGAGCCGGTCCAGTCGACGACCACGAGGGCGTCATTTACGCTCTGGAGGATTATTTCCTTGAGGCTCTCGGATTCGACCAACGTTCTTCTGAGCTTGACGTTTGTCAGGGCGATTGCCGCCTGATCGGCGAACTCCTGGAGGACCGTTACATTTTGCGGGGAGAACATATCCGGCTCGGAATGAAACAGCGTCAAGGCCCCGATCACTTCGGATTTGTTCATTATCGGGACCGCACAGCAGGAGTTAAGGCCGTGGTCTTCGGCGAGATCTCTTAGTCGCACGTTGGCCATGATGTTGTTTACGCTGACGGGGTGGCCCTTGCGTATGGCTGTGCTCGTCGGGCACAGGCCGTCGTCATTTTTGCAACAGGCGATTACGGTTTGCTCGAGCCATTCACCTCCGCGACCGGCACGGGCCGTGTATTTTATTTCCATCGATCCCTTCGGCATGACCCCGATCCATGCCATTTCCGCGTCCAGTACCTCGACGGCGCCCTGGCAAATCTGCCAAAGTACCGCGTCGATATCGCGTTCGGTGATGATCGTTCTGGATATTTTACGAAGTTCGACGAGTTTCTGGTCCAGATCGGACGCCTTTTGCAGCAACCGGGCGTTACTGACGGTCTGAACCGCAAGGCGACCGAACGCTTCGAGTACGTTCATGTGACTGACGTCAAACTTTTCACTTTGGTCGCATATTGCGAGAACTCCAACGACATCGTCGTCGCTATCAAAAAGAGGGACGCACAGCAGTGTTTTCTGGGTCAGGTTCGCAAGCGCCTCACCTGCGAGGTCGCTTTCGACGGATACGTCTTCGCAGAACAGTGCCCGCTTGTGCCGGATGCATTTGAAGGGAAGTGACTGGCTGTCCGTAAGTACGACCGACCTGACATCCTCGGCGCTGAGGCCCGCCCCAGCGGTTCCGTACAGCGTTGCGGCGGGCTTATTATGCAGGAGCACAAGGCCGGACCTGGCTGAGACGAGATTGATGCCGGATTCGACGATCGCCCCGAGGGCATCGTTCATCTGTTTGCGGTCGGCTGAGACGAGACCGAGGTTGCTGCAGTGCTCAAGATGCAGCATTCTGCCCTTCAGACGCGATGAAGTGCCCTGAAAGGCCCGGGCGTTGGCCATCGCAAGGCCTCCGCAGTTGCTTACCAGATGGAAGAATTCCATCGATTCGTGAAGGCTTTCTTTGTCGATGCTGACGAAGATCAGAAACCCGAAGCTCACACCGGCGTTGACAAACGGTACTATCGCGGTGGCCTCGAACATCTCATGCAGCGTAGCGTCGGTTCCGGCTATCAGGTCGATCGGTGTCTGCGATAGTGTCCTGGGCGTACGCAGGCGACGAATAGTTTCGATTACCTCGGCCTGAGTGAAGAACCCGTCGAAGTGCGAGCGAAGTTCGGGCGTAATATTCTCTGTTTCCGATATCCGATCGAGTCGGGCATTCTCATCGAAGATATACCCCAACGCGACAATGCAGTCGATATGAACAAAGACACTGTTCATTGCGGTCTTAACGACCTCTGCCGGGTCCATTGTTATTCCGGTTCCCGCCGACAGTGCGATAGTCTGCAAAATTGTCGCTTCCCGGGCGAGCCTGTCTTTACGCTGAAGCGATTGCTGGATCGTCTGTTCGCGGGCCACCCGCTCGGAAACGTCCCATGCCGTCGCCAGGATACTTACCACGCGTCCAGCGGCGTTTCTTACGGGCGAAAAGATGATATCGAACCAGTGCAGTCGTCCGCAGAAGTTCGTGATCTCGGCGGTGGTTTTTACCGTGCGGCCGTCGCCGGCATCCTTCATGGCGTTGCGGACCGGTTCGGCCCACTGGCTACCGAAAAGATCGATGCAATAGCTGCCCAGGAACTGCGAGTCATCCTCGAAGTGGAAGAATGTTATGCCTGCCTTGTTCATGGATACCAGCCTGAAATCAAGGTCAAGCTCCAGTACCATGCTCGGCGACGTATCTGCCAGCAGGCGAATCCTTTCCTCGGCCTCTTTCAATTCGTCGCTGGCGATCTTTTCCTGCGTAATGTCCTTGTATATCGCACTTAGGCCGGTGGGGTTTCGCTGTTGGTCGTAGATCGCAACGATGTTGCCTTCCAGCCATCTTGCCGAGCCGTCTTTGTGCATGAAACGGATCGGATGCCGCAGCATTTGCTGACCGCTCTTTACGGCCTCGTGGTCTCGCTTTACGTGTGCAATATCGTCACGGTGCAGAAACTCCGCCAGCGGTCTGTCGAGCATCTCGCCGGGGTGGTAGCCCAAGATCGCCGTCACCGCGGGATTAAGAGAAATGAATTTCCCTTCGGAATCGACCTGAAACACCATGTCTGGGATGTTGTTAAGCAGGTGTGTCTTCTCTTTGCGGAGAGCTTCCTGTGCGGCGGCAAGTTGATCCTGTATGGCTATATCGTCGGTGGCTCTGTGGACTACCGTGGGCAGAAGGTCCAGGAACGAGGTGTTCTTGACGATATAGTCCATAGCGCCGAGTTTCATCATCTCGACGGCGACCGTTTCGCTTCCCTGGCCGGTTACGACGACAAACGGCACGGAAATCCCCTCATCGGTCAACCGGCTGACTACTTCGGCGGCGTTCATATCCGGCAGGTTATAGTCCAGAAGCATCAGGATATTTCGCTTGTTGCGAACAAAATCGATCGCTTCGGTGCCGCTGGCGGCGCAATCGACATCGAAACCCTTTCGCCCAAGCCGCTTCTGGATCAATCGCGCAAAAGGTGCATCGTCCTCGACAATAAGGATACTGCACAAGGAGGCATCCGCTGCCATAAACCACCTCCTTTCTGACAAAGGCCAAAAACGAGTTTTAAGCTGCTACGTACGCTTTCATTCACCCTCGTCCGTAACATCCTGGCCCTGAGTCGCCGAGTCGGCCCGCGGTATCTTGACCGTAGGCAGCGATAAGAACGCCCCCAACTGCTCGACGCATGCCATGAAATCCGCATAGTTCGGCGGTTTCACGATGTAAAAACTGCACCCTAAATCATAACAACGGTCGACTTCCCCACTGTCATCCGTTGTCGTTAACATTATCACTGGTATCGTGGCAAGTTTCGGATCGGCCTTCATCCGTCTTAGCACTTCGATACCGTCGACCTTCGGCATCCGGATGTCGAGCAGCAGCAGATAAGGCCTTCCGCTCTGGAGCCCGATACTGCCCTTGCCATTGCTGAAAAAGTTGAGAATCTCTTCGCCGTCGCGAAAATGCAGTATCTCGTTGCGTACACATGACCGCCAGAGGTTTTTCTTGACCAGGGCAAAGTGGCCTGCATCGTCCTCTGCTATCAGGATGACCGTGTCTTCATGCATTTCAATTTTCCAAACTATTGTTCAGTGTCGATCTGTGGTATTTCGATTATGGAAAGAAACTGTCCGATCTTTCGAATGGCATCGATATAATTGTCATACTCGACCGGCTTAACGATGTACATGCTGCATCCAAGAGTGTGGCAGATCGCAACTTCTTTCGGATCGTCCGTGGTGGTAAGGACGATTACGGGAATCTTTCTCAGTCTGGAATTGAGCCTGAGTTTTTCCAGCACCTCGATGCCGCCGACCTTAGGCATGCGAATGTCGAGGATCAAAAGGTATCCCTTTTCCGTGGTGTCTTTGTTATTGAGGATCAGGGAATCCAGCCGTTTCTGGCCGTCGGCAAACCGGAAGATGTTGTTGTCGATCCCGGCTCGAACGAGATTTTTTCTTATCAACGAGAAATGGCCTTCGTCATCTTCCGCTACAAGTATTTCAACATTTTCTCTCATTCCGGTCCTCGTTAATATCAGCCGACCCTATGCCTTTGGGACAGAGATGAAAAATCTGCTTGCTTTGCCGGGTTCGGATTCGACCCATATACTTCCGTCATGCCTGTCGAGAATACGCCTGGCTGTTGTCAAGCCCAGCCCTTCCCCCTCGGTTCGCCCGGGATCGAGCCTGTGGAATATCTCGAATATCTTGCTCTGATGTTCAAGGTCAATTCCGATTCCGTTATCCTCGACACAATAAACGCAACAATCGTCTTTCTCGCTGCAAGATACATGTATCATGCCCGGTCTGGAGTTGTCAAGGTATTTCAGAGCGTTATCAAGGATATTGGTGAAAATCTGGCCGATCTGGGACTCGTCGCCAAGACAAGAATCCAGAGGGTCGACCTGAACTTTGGCAGCGACATTTTTTATCTGATAGCCCATACTGCCGACAACGTTGCTCAACAGGGCATTCATATCCAGTTTGCGGATTTCCAGCTCGACCCGGCTAAGTCGCGACAGCCGCAACAGGCCCGAGAGCAGAGAATCCATCATCCTTGTGCTCGCCGAGATAAACCGCACGGCCTCGGGAATGTCCTCATCGAGCACAGTCAGCAAGTCTTTGTCAAGTAAGGACTTAAACTCTTCTTTTTCAAGGGTTGAGCGGACTGTCTCGCAGCTATCGCGCAGTTCCCGGCTGAAACCCTGAATATTGACCAAAGGCGACCTTAGATCGTGGCTGGCGACGTATACGATCGATTCCAATTCCTTCGTTTTGGCTGTCAATTCCTTGAGCATGTGCTCACGGTCATCTTCGGCCTTCTTGCGGTCGGTTATGTCCAGGGAATACTCGATTATCTGGAAAACTTCTCCGGCCTCATCGAAGATCGGATGGGCATGATACTCAAAGACATGCCCACGGCTATCTCTGTTGCAGTGGGCATGCTCGACCACTGCCGGCTTCTTGGTCCTTTTTACCAGTTCGATGGGACATTGGTGCTCGGCACCATCGCACGGCTTGTCCAATCCGTGTGTAAGCGCGTAACAGGTAGTCTTCTCTGTCAGTTGATTTGTTCCCACATCGGTGCAATTGGCAAGCTTGACGGCATAATCGTTGGCATCAATGATGGTATAATCGTTGGCATCAATGACATAGAACGGATTGCCTATAGAATTAATTACGTTCCTTAGAAACCCGCTCTGCCGTCGGAGTTTTCTTTCGCCGGCGACAAGTTCCTGGTTGGTCGCCCGAAGCTGCTGTTCGCCGGCTGTGAGTTGCTGATTTGCCGCCTTGAGCTGCTGCTCGTCGGCTACGAGTTGCTGATTTGCCGCCCTGAGCTGCTGTTCGCCGGCTGTGAGTTGCTGGTTTGCCGCCTTGAGCTGCTGCTCGTCGGCTACGAGTTGCTGGTTTGCCGCCCTGAGCTGCTGTTCGCCAGCTACGAGTTGCTGATTTGCCGCCCTGAGCTGCTGTTCGCCAGCTACGAGTTGCTGGTTTGCCGCCTTTAGCTGCTGTTCACTGGCGACAAGCTGCTGGTTGTTATTTTTAAGCTCATCCCTGGCTCGTTTAAGTTTGCCGATGGCATTCGACAACAAAATGCCGAATATTGCAAAGAACACCAACATAAGCGAGCGGATGTGCACTTCATGCTCGGGGATATCGGTGACCATCAGTCCCCAGAAGGAGTCGCCTTTGTAGAAGATGAAGTAGTCCAGTGCGGCATCGATTACCCAGACTGCGAGACCGAATGCTATCGAACCGGTGATGACTTTGTATTCAACCTTCATGCCCGCTAAACTCCTTCGCAATTATTGTCTGTAAAATGCGACCCTTTTCCACAAAAACATTAGCGCACTGAACCTGAATATATCACAACTGCGAAATTAGTCAATATCAACAGACTGGATTTATCGAAAAAACATGAAATAATTTGAAATGTGTAAAAGCAGGATCGTTCATCGTCGACCTGTGCTCCCTGTGTCAAATTTGCTTTCTGCTCCCAGTCCGCCTACATGCAAGTTCGCGTTGCGTACAAGATTACACTTACTCCGCCTCATTTATCCTTGCCCCCTGTCTTGTTCGAGGAGCAACTTACTCTAATACGGGTACTTTTATCGTGATATTATTGCCCGCCTTTAATTTTCGTCGAGGTTGAATTTGCGGCAGAGCGTTGCCAGGCGTTCGTTTAGCCGTTTTTCTGCGGAAACGTCGGCAATCGTGCCTACTATTGTTGCCGGTTGGCGATTATTGTCGTGAATGATGCTCCTGACCTCGTGCATATAGCGGGAACTGCCGTTTTTGTGCTGAAAACGATATTCGATTTGTGGTGTAAGATGTTGAGGGTGTTCGCTTGCCTCCAGTTCCTCTGTCATCCGAGTGCGGTCGGCTGGGTGGATGCGTTGCTGAAAACCCGCAATTCCCATTGCCCTTATCTGGTCGGGCGTAAAGCCTAAGATAGTCAGTGACGATGGGCTGATATAGTCAAACTCACAGCTATCGAGGTTGAGCGCGTAGTGGACCATGTCGTGGGAATCATCCAGTATCGCACGCAGCTTATCTTCAATTTGATCATTCGTTCTCTGCATAGACTCAGCCTCTTTATATCTGCAAAATAGTCAATAGTTTTCGCGCCTGGCAATCGCTGGTGTTTTGCTCGTCATCGGCTCCGTTTCAGGGCTAATCGCAACGACTTGTATCCATCTGGCGCAACGGTCTCTGATTTAACAAAAATCATTCGGTTTTTTTGGCCCGTGATGTTGAGGAAAAATCAAATAACCGGCAAATTCAGTTTGCAATGTGCGATAACCGGGGTATTTGCGCTGTCCGGAGGGGGACGCGGGGTGGGGCAATTTACTTACGCCGGCCTGTGCGGATCGCAAACCTTGATATAGAATGCAGTCCTGTTATAATGGTCCTGTTGATATCTATCCTGTCGAGAGCGGTCAAGTGTCTGGGGAGTAAGTATTGCGAGAGAAAATGCGTCAATCGGGCATATCCGGTGGTCATTCGATTCGCCTGACTGCTTATGTCTGGATAGCAATGGGAGATGCTTCGGGCAATATAGCCATGTGCAGCTTATCAGCCGTGCTTTATTACACGGTGGTATTTTGCACCTTGCCGGCAATATGCTGTTCCTGCTGATCTTTTGCTCGCGGGTTAATTCGGTTATTGGAAACATTTTGACACTGATCCTGTATCCTGTCCTTGCGGTCGGGGCGGCTTTTGCGCACATGCAGGCGTCGGTTGCTGGGGCGCCGACACCGATGATCGGCGCATCGGGCGCGGTGATGGGCATGGCGGGGGTGTACCTGCTGCTCTTTCCCGTTCACAGGGTGTATTTGACCGCCTGGGCCCGGTGGGGGCTTCTGGCCGGATTTCACCTTTCGTTCAAGGTTTTTTCGCTGCGGGGCTTCTGGGTTGTCCTTTTCTACATCATGTTCGATGTGGTAGCGGTCAGTTTAATGGTCGAATCGACAACCGCTCACTGGGCTCATATAGGCGGGATGCTCTTCGGCCTCGCCGCCGGTCTGACCCTGTTCGTAACAAGGATAGCGCATTCCAGAAGCGATATGCTGTCATCGATCCTCGGCAAGTATGCATGGCCGCTCATTGGCAGCCCTCACAGCCACAACAAGAGCGCCGACCAGGTACTGAATGTCAGACAGACGCAGCGACCGCGCCGGGCTGTATTTGATGCCGCTGCTCCGGATTTTGAGGTTGTAGGCAATGACCTCTCAGCCGTCCGATTATCTTCGTTTCGCGGTAAGGTTTGCGTAATATCCTCCGTCCCATCGCTCGATACGCCGGTCTGCGATGTCCAGACGCGGCGGTTCAATCTCGAAGCGGGCAAGTTCGGCGATGACGTCTCGGTCCTGACTATCAGTATGGACCTTCCTTTCGCCCAGGGCCGCTGGTGCGGAGGGGCTGGGGTTGAGAATGACCATACCTTCTCCGATCATCGGGATGCGGCGTTTGGTCTGGCTTTTGGCGTTCTGATAAAGCAGTTGCGATTGCTTGCCAGGGCTGTATTCGTAGTCGACGCCGAGGGGATCGTGAGGTACATGCAGATCGTGCCCGAACTGACAAACGAGCCCGACTATGAGGCTGTGATCGATGCCGTAAAGGGGCTGCTTCAGCCGTCATAACGGCAGCGGCGGGGGAAGCTGGGATTTTTTACAAAGAATCCTTGCAATGCATCCCTGTGATGATATTGTAAATGAGGGCTTTTAGATGCCCATAGAGAGCAATCGTTGTTGACAAAAAGGAGTTTATAATGGTACAGAAATTGCAGATTTACAAATGTATGGTATGTGGGATCATGGTCGAGGTGGTCGGCGAAGGCGGCGGCGAGATGATGTGCTGCGGCGAGCCGATGAAGCACCTCGTTGAAAACGACACCGATGCCGCTAAGGAAAAACACGTTCCCGTGATCGAGAAGATCGACGGCGGCTTTAAGGTCAAGGTCGGAA